>DATAKV010000099.1:0-2138 GCA_036261375.1 Anaerolineales bacterium | reverse complement strand
AGCCGCCGACCTCCTTCATCATCCGCTCCAGATCGAACTGGTTCAGGCGGAACGAGAGGGCGTTGGTCGTTGCAGACTCGAGATGATGGCCTTCATCGATGATCAGGTGCGAGTACTCAGGCAGGACCTTGCTGCCGGTGGCGATGTCAGAAAGGAGCAGCGCGTGATTAACAACCAGGACGTGGGCAGATTGAGAGGCAGTCTTTGCTCGATGGAAGGGGCACGCTCCGCCGGTGCGCTTCATGCACGTCTCGGTCGTGCACGCATCGTCCTCTGCCGACATCCGCACCCAGACCTCGCGCTCGGCCGGTCCTGTGAGGTTTAGCTCGCTGCGGTCGCCGCTCTGGTTGTTCATCTGCCAGACCATCACTTTGGCCAGCACACGCATTTCATCCGTCGTGCGCGGGCCGAAGTGCCGCAGGTTCTCCAGGCGGCGCGGGCAGAGATAATTCGAGCGTCCCTTCAACACGGCATACCGGAAATCCAGATCGAGAGCCTGGCATAGATTCGGCAGGTCGCGCTGGATTAGCTGGTCCTGCAGGTTGATTGTGTTGGTGGAAACGACAACCCTTGTGTTGTTCTGAAGGGCGAACAAAGCCGCAGGGACGAGATAGGCGAATGACTTGCCAACCCCCGTTCCCGCTTCCACCATCAAATGATTCCCGTATGAGAGAGCATTGGCGACTGCCCGGAGCATGCCCACCTGTTCAGGTCGCTGCTCGAATGACTCAAAATAACGCGAGAAGGGCCCACCATACTCAAGGACGGATGCCACCTCGTCCACGTTGAGCGGGATCGGGTTCTCCGGATTGTCGAGAGGTGGGTACTTGGACTCGTCGAACCAGGCGCCAGCATCTCGCTTCTTGATCCGCTTCGGCTGGACTCCCTGGCGGCTGTGACCCTTCAGCACCTCCTGGAACAGCCAGGATGCATCCCAGGTCAGCGGCTCGCTAAGGCGGACGAGCTCGTCCACCAGTTCCATCGGCAGCTCGCGCGCCATCTCGAGCAGGCGGTTGAAGGCAGCCATCGTTACCTTTGCATCGTCCAGGGCGCGGTGCGTGGCAGGCAAAAGGATGCCCAGCTGTTTCCCCAGAGACCCCAGGTTGTAGCGGCTGGCAGTGGGCATCAAAACGGATGCTAATTCATATGTGTCAATGACATCGTTGTATTCGAACAGACCCACCTTCTGCAGGAAGCCAAGGTCGAAGCGGATGTTGTGACCGACGACCGGCGCGTCCTCGACGAACGCTTCCAGATCAGGTGCCACCTCGACCAGGCGCGGCTTATTGCGCACCTCCACATCGCTGATGCCGGTCAGCCCAGTAATGAACTCCGGGATGTGGCGGCCGGGATTGACGAGTGTGGACCACTCCGCCTCGACGCGATGACCCTTGAACTTCACAGCCCCAATTTCAATGACCACGTCCCGGTCCTGGCTGAGGCCGGTCGTCTCGATATCAATGGCTACGATTGAACGCATAATAGGTGTGCTTCTCGAGCGATGGGGCAGACCCTTCCCGCTCCAAGTCATTCTCTTTTCCGAAGGGAATAGGTATTTCTACGTGCAGAAGTAGAACAAGTGTATCATAAGTGTGGGAAGGACGCGGGCTGTGCTTCAGGTATTTATTCCCCTTTGAAGCGATACACGAACCACTCTCCAAATTGTGCCACCTGCTCGTAGTTGGCCGCCAGATAGGCAACGCCGTTCCGTACAATCTCTGAACGCCTCTGCAGGGGTACGTAGAGCCCTTTTTCAAGCTGGGTCCGGCCACGTGTATCGATGATCAGTACGGGCTTGTGGGTCAGGATCTGATCGAAATATTCCTCGAACATCGGCCGCCGTCCCAGCAGGGCCAGCGGATATTGATAAACATAGCGCGTGGGCGCTTCACGCCGTGCCAGAAAATTAACGACACTTTCTGCACCGATCAACAGGACCTGATCGCCTTCCTGCGTATTCTGGATCACGTACTCGATGACGGGAGCATAATCATTATCCTGGAGCGACAGAACCTGCTCCGGATACCTGCGCACCTGTCCAATCTGCCCCAGCAGGACGACAGCCAGGATGACGATCGGCGCCCACTTGTGAATGAGGTGGTGATGGATTTTCGTCGCCAGCCCGAATAATACCGGGA
>DATAKV010000090.1:0-4815 GCA_036261375.1 Anaerolineales bacterium | reverse complement strand
ATCAAAGTATAAAGACATTGGATATTCGATATTCGGGAATCGGGTGCACTGAGGGAGATCTGAGTATCGAACGTTTGAAAAAGCGGAGTGACATATGCAAAAAGAAATCATTATCGCGGGGTTCGGCGGGCAGGGTGTTCTCTTCGGCGGGCAGGTCGTTGCCTATGCCGCCATGGAGGCCGGTAAGGAAGTGACCTGGATCCCCTCCTACGGGCCTGAGATGCGCGGCGGCACGGCCAACTGTACGGTCGTGATCGCCGATGACGAAATCGGCTCGCCGCTGGTCAAGAATCCACCGCTGGCTATTGCACTTAACCTGCCATCCTTCGACAAGTATGAAGAGTCTCTGGCCTCGGGCGGACACCTGATCGTCAACCAGTCCATGGTCGACCGCGGTCCGAAGCGCGAGGATATCAACGTCATCCTGGTGCCGTGCAACGAGATCGCCGAGGAGCTCGGCGACAAGAAATTACTAAACATGGTCGCGGTCGGCGCATTGCTCACCGTGCTACCCGAGATTACGATCCAGGATGTCGAGAAGGCGTTGGATGGTCACCTGCCGGCACGGCACAAGCACCTCCTGCCGAAGAACTATGAGGCGCTGCGTAGAGGCTACGAAGCGGCGCAAAAGATTCCGGCATGATTTGATAGTAAGTCGAGGTGATCCCTTCAGTCTGTAGAAACCCGTTCCGTGAGGAACGGGTTCTTTTTTGCTGCGCAGATCAAGGGAAAGCCGCTTTCATATGGAGACAGTTATCCTATTGAATTGCATCCAGGAATCGTGTACAGTACTATCAGGATGCAGCGCGTTTTGAGTGCCAATTTTGAATCAGGCGGAAAATTATCGTTGTATCATCAAAAGGTGTATAGCCGTCGACAAAACCTTCTACTCTTGTTCAGGCACAATTCATAAAGGAGCCACAAATGACCAGAAAGCTGATCTACCTGCTCGTAATCGGATCCCTGATGGCCGCGTTCCTAACATCTGCGCCGTCGGGTGTCTCGGCAATGCCGCAGGCCGGACTGGATCCAGGCACCCGGTTCTATGTACCCAAGGCGAACCATGGCGCCATTGAACAGATCGCCGATCTGACCTCCAGCAGAGACAAAGCGAATGCAGACCTAATCAGGAAAATGATTCAGACACCACAGGCGGTCTGGTTCACCCAGGGAACTCCCAAGACCGTACTGCAGGATGTACGAAATACGGTACAGCGCGCCGCTGACAAGGGTACAGTTCCTGTTTTGGTGGCCTACAATATTCCCTTCCGTGACTGCGCTCAGTTCAGCGCCGGCGGCGCCACGAGCGTTGAGGAGTACAAGGCCTGGATCGATGGTTTCGCTGCAGGAATCGGCACGGGTCAGACTGTAGTCATCCTCGAGCCGGATGGGCTGGGGATCATTCCCTGGTACAACCCATTCGGGGATCGCGACAACTGGGTTTCCAACCCGAACTACGAGTGGTGCCAGCCGGCAGAGGCAGATCCGGCTACGGCTGCTGCGGATCGCTTTGAGATGCTGAATTATGCAGTGGACAGGCTCAAAGAGAATCCAGGCACAAGCGTCTACCTGGATGGGACACACAGCGGCTGGCTGGGCGCCGGCGATTCAGCCGACCGCCTGATCCTGGCAGGGGTCAACGATGCGGACGGGTTCTTCCTGAATGTGTCCAACTATGTCGTAAACCAGCGCCTCGAGACGTATGGGCCCTGGGTGGCCAAGTGTATCGCCTTTGCATCGCATCCATCCTCCTGGGGCAATGGTCACTCGGAGTGGTGCGCCAGCCAGTACTTCCCGGCTAACCCGGGCGATTTCTCCACCTGGGCGCTGACAGACCAGTGGTACACAAACAATGTCGAGAGCCAGACCTGGTGGTATTCCGAATCGGTCCTCAAGCATTTCGTGATCGACTCGAGTCGCAATGGCCAGGGCCCCTGGACCCCGACAACGAGTTATCCGGACCCACAGGATTGGTGCAACCCGCCGGATCGCGGGCTGGGCGTCCGCCCCACTACAAACACGGGCCACTCGCTTCTCGACGCCTACCTGTGGATCAAGATCCCCGGTGAGTCAGACGGCGAGTGCACACGCGGCCTTGGCCCCACCGGAACGGTCGATCCCGAATGGGGCATTGTGGACCCGGCAGCCGGATCCTGGTTCCCGGAGATGGCTCTCGACCTGGCGCACAACGCCAACCCGCCCCTCCCATAACGTTAAACTCTAGTAGGCAAGAGAGCAGAGCAGGAATGTTCTGCTCTTTTTCTGCCTTGATTCCACGTTGATTTAAGGTATAGTAATCAGAACATTGCTCCATTGCTGCCTCTAATAAAACTTTTGGTAAGGAGTTGGACAATGGCAAACAAAAAGATCAAGATCAACCGTGCCCCGGTTCTGACCCTCTGGGCCACAGTCGTAGCCGAACGGCTGGGGTACGATGAAGAAACAGCATTGACTCTGGGCAAAGCAGTAGCCGGACTCAACGCACAATCCAAAGGGCGGAAGCTGGGCATCTACGAAGAAAAAAGTGAAGAGCAGAAAGAAAAGGAGTCGAAGACGGAGAAAAAGCCCGCCAAAACGGAATTCATCGAGATCCTTGGACGAGGCGTCCCCGCGGTCAAGACCCCCAATGGACTGCGCGCCGCGATCGACGGCGAGCCCATCCATGCCGAAAGCGTCCAGACCTATCTAGAGCAGAAATTCAAGGATGACCTGGCCGATGCCCGCGCCGCCATGGAAAAGCTGGCCAAGGCCTTCACACCCAAGCAGCTGGAGAGCAAAGCCTACACCCTGTATGAAAAATTCCGCCCAGAGATCCCAGAGGGGAAAAAAGGCTGGGGGGCGCGAGGCGAGCTGGATCTGGAGTACATTCGCTCACTGGGAGAGTGAACGGCCGATTTCATCGGTTGATTTGAAAAAACTGTTTCAACTACAGAAAAAACACAACGGACCTCCATGATAAAATTGTCCGATATGATGGCCAGCATTCGAAAGGACGGGTCCGTGTATGGCAAAACGAGGTCACCAAACCACAATTGATCGAATCCTGTTTGCGATCACCGCCCTGTTCATGCTTGGAGGGTTGCTGGCGCTCGGTTTTTCAAAGGATAACTCCGGAGAAAACCGGGCGCTACTTGTTTTGGTCAGCAGCCTTGGAGTCCTGACAGGCATGATGGCGCTTGTATTCGTAAGCACCTTCTGGAAGAGGCTGCGAAGGTGGACCTGGCAGCGGTCCATGGTAAGCTGGGAACGGGCTTCCTGGGCGGGGCACACTCCGAAATTTGTTCTGGCTGATGGGGTACAGGAAACCGAATTAAGGCGGCTGGTCTTCCACACCTATTCCCGGATGGGATATCTTATTTCTGTTGAGCGAAATACAGATTTATATCTGAAGCTCATTAATCCGGACGGTCGAGTGGAGCTCGTCGCCTGCCAGAAACAACCGGAGCCGGTAAAGCTTCATCACGTATATAGCTTGCAGCTTGAAATGAAGCGGACAAAGGCAGTGCGGGCTTTCTATTGGTCTCCCTGCGGCTTTACGAGTGAGGCTATTCAATGGGCAATGACCCGGCAGATCGTCCTTGCAGACCCGCTGGAAATTGGACGACTGGTCGATTGTGCTTCTGCTAGAGGCTCTGGAGTGCTGGAGTATCGGGAAGAAACCGGTTGAGCAGGGCGCATGCATGAAGTAACCCTGCTTGTCAACATTGCTGTAGCGCTCATGGTGGCTTTTTTTGGCGGATTGATCGCCCGGCGGATCGGTCTGCCCACGATCGTCGGGTATATGCTGGCAGGCATTGTCATCGGTCCTTTCACGCCCGGGTTCGTGGGGGATATGGAGACCATCAGCCAGCTGGCCGAACTCGGGGTGATCTTTTTGATGTTCGGCGTGGGCCTTCATTTCTCCCTAAAAGACCTTTGGAAGGTACGCTCGATCGCTATCCCGGGAGCACTAGGCCGAATGGCGATCACAACGATACTGGGGTTTGGATTAAGCAGGTCCTTGGGGTGGTCCACTTCAGCGGGCATCATCATTGGCTTTTCCATTTCCATCGCCAGTACGGTCGTCCTGCTGCGCGCCCTGATGGACAACGGGATGCTGAACACCCAGCAGGGTCAGGCCGCTGTCGGTTGGGTGATCGTGGAGGATATTGCAACGGTCCTCCTCCTTGTCCTGATGCCTGTGCTCGTAAATACCGGAGGAGGACTTAATTGGGGCCAGATTGGGCTCACCCTGCTCAAGGCGGCTGCCTTTTTCATCCTGGTGCTTTTCGCCGGAACAAGACTGATCCCGTGGGTCCTGCTGCGCATTGCTCATACCCGCTCGCGTGAGCTGTTCATCCTGGCTATCCTGGTGATTGCCCTCGGTATTGCCCTGGGGGCAGCCGAACTCTTTGGTGTTTCACTGGCCCTCGGCGCGTTCGTGGCGGGGGTGGTCGTTAGCGAGTCGCCATTTAGCCTGCAAGTTGGCGCAGATGTTCTGCCGTTCCGCGAGGCATTCGCCGTATTGTTTTTTGTCTCGATCGGGATGCTGGTCAACCCGGATTATCTGGTCAGTAACATAGGGCCGATCCTGGCTGTGACTGGATTGATCGTAATCGGGAAGACACTTATCACGATCCTGATGGGATTTGTCTTTCCCTGGCCTGCCCGCACCACGCTTGTTCTGGCAGTAAGCCTGAGCCAGATCGGTGAATTTTCATTTATTCTGGGTCGGGAGGAAATGGCTCTCGGCCTGTTGAACCAATCGCAGTATTCATTGATCCTGGCAGGAGCACTGCTTTCCATCATGCTCAACACGCCCGCATTCCGCCTGAT
>DATAKV010000088.1:0-11959 GCA_036261375.1 Anaerolineales bacterium | reverse complement strand
TGCGCGCCCAGAGCAGATCGGCGGAAAGGATTTTCCTGCCGACCAGGTCCGGTCTTAGTTTTCGTGCAATCGTTTCGACTTCGGGAAGTTCGGGCATTTTAGTTGATAGTTAGCAATTGTCAGTTGGCAGCAAGTTTTATTTTCTGATCGCTGATTGCTGAGCGCTGACCCTTATTCATTAAACATCTCTCCCACACTGCGTCCCTCGTGGGCCCGGCGGATCACTTCCCCGACCATCGGTGCGATGGACAGGATGGTGATGCGGTCGGCCAGCGGCCGCAATTTTTCCTCGGGGATCGAGACCGTGTCGGTGGTGATGATGCGCTTGATCGGCAGCTCGGCCATGCGCTGGGCGGCGTTGCGCGAGAAGATGGGATGGATGAACGCCAGGTAGACATCCCGTGCGCCATGGCTTTTGACCACACCAATCGCCTGGGCGATCGAGCCGCCGGTATCCACCTCGTCGTCCACGATGATGACATCCCGGTCGCGCACTTCGCCGATCAGGGTCAGGGCTTCGGCGTTGGCGTTGTTGCCGGTCCGCCGCTTTTCGATGAAGGCGATCGGCAGGTCAAGGTCGAGGGCGTAGTTGCGGCCCTTCTTGGCGAATCCCAGGTCGGTGGCGACGACGACCGGGTCGGTCATGCCGGCCAGCAGGTTGTCCTGGATGTGCTTGCTGATCATGTGCGAGGCGGTCAGCACGTCGCCGGGGATGGAGAAGAAGCCCTGGATCTGCCCGGCATGCGGGTCGAGGGTCATGTAGCGGTCGGCGCCGGCGCTCTCGATCATATCCGCCACCAGTCTCGCCGTGATCGGGACGCGCGGCTGGTCCTTTTTGTCGGAGCGGCCGTAGCACAGGTAGGGGATGACCGCCGTGATACGCGCTGCCGAATCGAGTCGGATGGTCTGAATCATGATCAGCAGCTCCATCAGGTTGTAATGCACAGGGGAGGACGTGGTCTGGATGACGAACACATCCTGGCCGCGGGCGCTGCTGTTCAGCTTGATGAAGATGTTCTCATTGGGGAACTGGATGACCTCGCGCGGGCTGAGCTTTTGCTGCAGGTAATCGGCGATCTTCTGCGCCAGTTCCGGGGACCCGGAGCCGGCGTAGAGCTTGATCTCCCCGTACATCTTGATCTCGCCAGGGGAATGAACATGAAATTGATTTGCCATCCGTGGTCCTCGCTATTTCTGCAAAACCATCATTCTGTCCGGTCGGGCGACCCGCTCAACAGGCCCTCCACGGCTTCATCGGGGGACAGGGTCCGGCGGGTGACCTGCTCGATGGCCCGCTCATAGTCCGCTTTGGAGACGCGCTGCATAAAGCGGTTCACCAGCGCCTCACGCAGGGTCGCCTCCAGTACCGACCCGAGCCGGGCGCGGTCGCGGGCCGCCCAGTCTCCCGTCTCCTGCAGGTGCTGGACGTGGCGGGCAATCGACCCCGCCAGCTCTGCGATCCCCTTGCCTTCGGTGGAGACGGTTTTATGGATGGGGGGAAGCCACAGAGTTTGTGATTCATCCTGGGGGGCCTGAACTTCCATCCTTTTGCCGTGGTGCTGGAAGACGCGCTTGGTCGGATGAGCCAGCTCGAGCGTGGAGCGCAGGGCGCGTTCCGTATTCTCGACACCGGGCCGGTCGGCCTTGTTGATGACCAGGATGTCGGCGATCTCCAGGATGCCCGCCTTGATCGCCTGGATGTCGTCGCCCATGCCGGGCGCTTCGACGACGATCGTGGTGTGCGCCAGGCGGGCCACGTCCACTTCGCTCTGACCGGCGCCGACCGTCTCGATCATGACGATGTCGAAGCCGGCCGCGTCGAAGACCTGGCTCAGGGAGGCCGTCGCCTGGGCGATGCCGCCCACCGAGCCGCGCGACGCCATCGAGCGGATGAAGATGCCATTGTCTCCGGAGAGGTCACGCATTCGGACGCGGTCGCCCAGCACCGCGCCGCCCGTGAACGGGCTGGACGGGTCGACGGCGATGATGGCTATGCGTTTGTCTTCGTTTTTGCGGTAGTGGAGAGCGAGCTGGTTGACCAGGGAGGACTTCCCGGTGCCGGGAGCGCCGGTCACACCCACCAGATGAGCCCTGCCCGTGTGGGGGAAGAGCTCGGTCAGTATCCTGCGGCCCTCGGGCGAGTTGTTCTCCACCTGTGTCAGCACACGCGCGAGGGCCAGACGGTTCCCTTCGAGTATGGCTTCGGTCAGCGACATATGCCTCTTAACATGAAATTACGCAACACCCTGGTTGCGTAATCCGTTATTTGACTGCCTCACGCACATCCCGGATGATGTCCTCCGTCGAGGCGCCGGGTCCGTAGATGCCGGTGATGCCCATCTCCTTCAGGCGCGGCATGTCTTCGTCCGGGATGATGCCGCCGATGAAGATGTGCACATCCTCCTGGCCGTTGGCCTTGAGCAGCTCGAGGATGCGCGGCGCCAGGGCCATGTGTGCGCCGGAGAGAATGGAAAGCCCGACCACGTCCACATCCTCCTGCAGGGCGGCCTCGGCGATCATCTCTGGGGTCTGCCGCAGTCCGGTGTAAATCACTTCCATGCCCGCATCCCGCAGGGCACGGGCGACCACTTTTGCGCCGCGATCGTGCCCGTCCAGCCCCGGCTTGGCGACGAGGACACGGATCTTCTTTTCAGTCATGGTTCCTCCATGGATTACTTCTGCCGTCATTATACTATGGTGAAAAAGAGGAGGAATTACGCAGTTCGTCACATTGTGAGGGTATTGATGAACCCGTCACGCTGCAAGCGTGACCTACATGATTCGTATTGTAGGTCAGGTCTGTGACCTGACAGATTGCATGTGAGATTCTGTTTTTATCGATCCCTGTACCTTCCTATCACAACCTCTTCGCAATGAGATTGAAATTTACCCTACTTTCAGGCGAGTCGGGGGATTCTTAAAATATGCTATACTCTATCCATGCAACCGCGATCCGAGTGGTCAACGTGGGCAAACACATTGCATCGCCTCAAGCTGGACGGTTTTGCCGCCTGGCTTTTGGAAGCGGGTGGTCCACTGACCCTACTCGGCGCACAGGCCATCTATATCAGCCAGCCTTTTCTGGGGGGAAAATCACTCGACCCACTTGCTCATATGCTTGAAGAAGAACAAGAATCCCAAGCCTTTGCCCGCTATTTGCGCGGAGAGGGGATTTCATGATCGCCATTGCTGCCGGCCTGTTGATCTTTACTTCTGTCTTACTGCTCGGCGTGAGCCTCCTGCGCCGCCGGTTTCCCGGCGCGTTGCGCTCGATCGCGGCCTTCGAACGCCTGAACCGCTCGGTGGGCCTGGCCGTCGAGAACGGTACCCGCCTGCACATCTCGCTGGGGCGCGGCAACCTTTTCACCTCACGCGGCACCTCGGCCCTGGCAGGTCTCGCCATGCTACGCAAATTAACCGAACGCACTTCCTTGAGCGACCGCCCGCCGGTCGTCACGACCGGGGATGCCTCCCTGGCGCTCCTCTCGCAGGATACCCTTCAATCCGGGTATCGTGCTGCGGGCGCGGAAGATCAATACCGGGTCAGTACCGCCCGCCTGACCGGGCTCACTCCATTCTCCTATGCCGCCGGGACGCTGCCCATCACCAGCGATGAGGACGTGTCGGCTAATATCTTCATCGGCGACTTTGGCAGCGAGTCTGCTCTCCTGGCAGAGGCGGCCGAGCGTGAGAACTCCACGCTGATCGCCGCCAGCGACAACCTGCCGGCGCAGTCGGTTTTTTACGCCTCTTCCTCCGATCCGTTGATCGGCGAGGAATTGTATGCGGCCGGAGCTTACGTCGGCGCGGGTGCGGTGCATGAGGCCAGCCTGACCGTGCAGGATATCCTGCGCTGGCTGATCATCGCCGCCATCCTGATCGGTTCGCTGTTGAAATTCGTGGGAGCGATCTGATGCGGCTCTTCGCCACCGTCCTCGCCATCGCCTCGGGCCTGATCGTTCTCATTGGATACTTCTACCCCATTGAACCCTTGTTGCAACTGCGGCTGCTGCTGACCGACTGGGCGATCATCCTGGCCGGCATGGCCGTGCTGATCGGCCTCTATAATCTCGTGGCCGTGCACATGGAAAAGGTGCGCAGCGGGGGGACGAATGCGGCCTATGCCGGTGTGCTCCTTCTTTCTCTAATTCTCACCTTCGGCTACGGATTGTTGTTTGGCCCGCAGGATGTGCTGATGCGCGCCGCCGTCGATGCGATCGTCGTGCCGGTGGAGGCTTCGCTTATGGCGATCCTGGCCGTGACGCTGATCTACGCCAGCATCCGATTGCTGCGCCGCCGGGTGGACGTGCTGTCGATCGTCTTCCTGGTCGTGGCGGTTCTGTTCCTGGTGGCAATGATGCCCACGCCGACCGGCCCGATCCCCGGTGACCAGGCGCTGGCCGGGTTATTGAACATCTTTTCCGGGGGCGGGGCGCGCGGCCTGTTGATCGGCATCGCGCTCGGGTCCCTGCTGACCGGTCTGCGCGTCCTCTTCGGCGTCGACCGCCCGTACGGGGGACATTAATCCATGGCCGACCTGCGCTGTCCCAACTGCGGGAAGGACAACCCCGATTCCCTGACCGTCTGCCAGTTCTGCCAGAGTCCGCTGGTCCCTGAGCCGCGGCTGCAGATCGGCGACAAGCCGACCAAGAAGACAACAGGCGAGCTCGAGCCTGTCCTGCCGGACTGGCTCAGGGATGTCCGCCAGCAGGCCCGGGAAGCGGCTGAGGAAGATGCGGCTCAGACCGCCTCCATGCCCAAGACCCAGAAGGAGGAACCGCCCGATCTCCTGGCGGGCCTGGCCTTCCAAAATGATTCGAATGAAGAGGACGTCCCGGACTGGCTGGCGAGCCTGTCTCCCAAAAAAGAGGAAAAGAAACCGGCTGCCCCTCCAACCCGGGAGCCGGACTTCTTTGCGCAGTTCAACCAGAACGCGCCGCCTTTTGTTGGCGAACCGGAAGCGGAGTCGCCTGCAGACACAGGCAGCGACCAGCCTTCCCTGTCGTCAGACCACGATGAGTTATCCGACTGGTTCGCCAGAGCCGCCGAAGAGCCGGCCGAGCCGTTCACCCTGGAACCGGATGCCAGCGATCTGGATTTGAAAGCGCATCTCTCACCCCGCAAGGACGAACCCGCTCCTCCTGCAGAGGATCTCAGCTGGCTGCGCGGCCTCGAGACGGAAGCCCGGAAGACCGGCGAGCTGCCCTCGCCTCAACAGGAAGAGTGGTCGTTCGACCCCAATGCTCCGGGCGACGCCTCCGGAGGAGACGATCTGAGCTGGCTCAACGAGCTGGGCTCCCTGCCGATGACGGAAGGGTCCGCCCCGCAGGCAAGCCAGCCCACGGACGATCTGAGCTGGCTGAATACCCTGGGCGCCGTCCCTGCTGCGGACGAACCCCCCCCGGCCTCCCAGCTGAAAGATGACCTGAGCTGGCTGAACGCCTACCCTGAGCCCTCGGCTCCTGTTCAGCCGGAACCTCATGCGCCGCAGGCAGATCTGAGCTGGTTAAACGAACCTGGCTCCCCACCCGAGGCGCAAGAACCGGCTAAACCTTCTGCCCCGTCGCAGCAGGACCTGAGCTGGCTGAATGACCTGGGCTCCTACGCCGCCCCTGATGAGCCTGCTTCACCGCGGGACCAGCCGAAGGAAGACCTTAGCTGGCTGACCGGTTTCGCCGAAACATATGAGCCTCCAAAAGCGGATGCTCCACTGCCTGCCTCCCAGGAGGATTTGAGCTGGCTGAATGACCTGGGTGCAGGCCAGCAGGCACCAGCGCCTTTCGAAACCCAGTTGCCGGAACCCGGTGAACAGGAAGACCTGAGCTGGCTCAACGAGCTGAAGAGCAGTGACGAACCGTCCGAGGAGGCCGCCCCGCCGACTGTGGACCTGCCGCATGTCTCGCCATTCACCCCGCGCCAGACCGCGCCGCTGGAGGAAGGGGCCGACCCGGACGTTCCGGACTGGTTGAAGAATGCCGCCGAGCAGCCGTCCCTGCCTCTGGGCGCCGAGGCGCTCGATCAATTTCGGGAAGATTACAAGATTCCCTCGCAGCCCGAGGAGCCTTTCTCGTGGAAGAGCTTTGTACAGGGGATCGAGCCGAAAGAAGAAGACCAGCCCGCGTCCTCCACAGAAGCTGCCTCGCTCTCGAACCAGGAGGTCGACTCGCTCTTCTCGGTGGACATGCCGGACTGGCTTTCACGGCCCGAGCCTGAGCCCAGCGCGCCCGCTTCCCAGGATATCGGCATCAATGCCGAAGGTGGCGAGGCTCTTGCCCCTGCCGACCTGCCATCCTGGGTGCAGGCCATGCGGCCGGTGGAGGCGGTCATTTCCGACGCCGCTCCGGGCGCGGCCGACCAGCCTGCCGAGCGCCAGGGTCCATTGGCCGGGCTGCGGGGTGTCATCCCAGTCGCGCCGATCGGGTCGTCGCGCCGGCCCCAGCCCATCCCGCTCAAACTGCAGGCATCGGAGGAGCAGCAGGCCAGCGCCGCGCTTCTCGAACAGCTTCTGCTGAACGAAACCACTGCGCGGCCGTTTGCCTCGGAACCGGTTGTCATCTCCCAGCGGATGCTGCGCTGGGCGATTGCCGCCCTGCTGCTGATCGTGCTGGGCTCGGTCGTCTTCCTGCGCACCCAGGTCATGCCGGTCTCCACGGTCCTGCCGGCGTATGTGGCCGACGTGTCGAATGTGGTGATGAGCATTGCGGAAGATGCGCCGGTGCTCGTGATCCTGGATTACGAGCCGGCCCTGGCCGGTGAGCTGGAAGCATCCAGCGGCCCGCTCCTCGACCAGTTGGTAAGCCAGCGCCACCCCCACCTGTCTTTTGTCACCACCTCGCCCAGCGGACCCGCCCTCGCGGAGCGCCTGCTGGCCAACACGAATATCAGCCGGCCTGAGGGATACGGTTACATCGCCGGACAGAACTATGCCAATATGGGCTACCTGCCCGGCGGCGAGTCGGGTGTGCTGGCATTCATCCAGTCGCCTCAGACGGCGATTCCCTCCTCACCGGTGCTGGAGTTCTCGGAGTACGCGGCCATCCTCCTGCTGACCGATCACGCCGAGTCTGCCCGGGTTTGGGTGGAACAGCTGCAGGCCTTGAAGGAAACAGACCCCACGCTTGCCAGCCAGCCTGTGCTCGCCGTGGCAAGCGCCCAGGCCGGGCCCATGCTCCGGCCGTATGCGCAGTCGGGGCAGATCGACGGCCTGGTCAGCGGCCTGGCCGATGCCGTCCGCTATGAAGCGGCCAACGGCCGTCCCGGGCTGGCCCGCGATTACTGGGATGCCTTCGGCGCCGGCATGATGCTGGCGGTGGCCTTGATCATCCTGGGCGGCTTGTGGAGTCTCTTTGCAGGAATGCGCGAACGTCGCGCCCAGGCGGTCGAGGAATAAGACCCATGCCCATCGAGCTCATCTCTGCCTTCGTCGGCCTCATCCTGACCCTGCTGGTCTTCAGTTACCTGATCGGCGATAATCCCCTGTTCCGCTTCGCCATCTATCTTTTTATCGGCGTCTCCTCCGGCTATGCTGCAACAGCGGTCTGGCATAACGTTTTGATGCCGCGGCTTTTTTCGCGGCTGGACGATCTCGACCAGCTGATCCTGCTGGTCGTCCCGCTGATCCTCGGCATTTCCCTGCTTGCAAAGCTCTCCCCCCGTATTTCCTGGCTGGGCAATTTTGCCATGGCAGTCCTGGTGGGCGTGGGCGCGGCGACCGCGGTCGGCGGAGCCCTGATAGGGACTCTGCTGCCGCAGGCCGAGGCGACGATGAACATGTTCGATCCCGGCGCGCCGGGGGGAGGCAGTTTCTTCGCCCGGCTGTTCCAGGGCGGGGTGATGCTCATCGGCACCGTGCTGACGCTGGCCTCCTTCCATTTCACCCTGGGGCGCGCCGACGATGGAGCCGCGAAGAGCAATCGCATCCTGGACGGGCTGGCCTGGGCGGGTCGTCTTTTCCTGGCCATCACCCTAGGCGTGCTGTTCGCCGGTGTGTATATGGCGGCGCTGACGGCCATGATCGAGCGGCTGAGCTCGCTCATCAATTTCATCCGGCAGCTCATAGGTCTATAAACCATGCCTGCATCGCTGGTCCAAAACGAATCCATTCTCGCCATCGACGTTGGCGCGGCGGTGACACGTGCCGTGCTCTTCGACGTGGTCGAAGGCCAGTATCGCTTTGTCGCCTCGGGACAGGCGCCCTCCACGGCCGAAGCGCCGTTCCGGGATATCGGCCTGGGCATCCGCGAAGCGATCACCAACCTGCAGAATGTCACCGGCGCGCCCCTGCTTAGCGCCCAGGATAACAACCTGATCGCACCTTCCCAGCCCGATGGCTCCGGCGTGGACGCGGTTGTCGCCACCGTATCGGCGGGACCGGCGGTCAAGACCGTGGTCGTTGGCCTGCTGCCGGATGTCTCGCTGCAGAGCGCGCGCCGGCTGGCCGAATCGACTTACAGCCGCGTCGTAGATACGCTCGACCTCTCCGACCAACGCAAACCGGACCGCCAGATGGACAGCATTGTCCGCTCCCGCCCCGATCTCGTCCTGCTGACCGGCGGCACGGATGGCGGCGCGTCGCGCTCCGTCCAGAAGATGCTGGAGGCGGTGGGCCTTGCCTGTTATCTCATGCCCGAGGAAAAACGGCCGATGATCCTGTACGCGGGCAACCAGAAGCTGGCCCATGAAGTGCAGGATATGCTGGGCAGTTATGCCGGCAAGCTGCAGATCGGACAGAACGTGCGTCCGACGCTCGAGACCGAAGACCTGGTGCCGGCCAGCCACGAGCTGGCTGTGCTTGTGATGAAACTGCGCGAGCGCCAGATCAAAGGCGTGGACGAATTGAACCTGTGGTCGGCCGGCTCGCTGCTGCCCACGGCCTACGCCCACGGGCGGATGATCCGCTTCCTGAGCAAGCTGTACCAGTCCACGCGGGGGTTGCTGGGGGTGAATGTGGGCGCCTCGGCTACCTCGGTCGCGGCCGGGTTCAACGGCGACCTGACACTGGGTGTGTACCCGCAGTTCGGGCTGGGCGAGAACCTGGCCGGGATCCTGCAGCACACGTCGATCGAAGACATCATGCGCTGGCTGCCGCTCGATATCTCGGCCAACACGGTGAAGGAATATCTCTTCCAGAAATCCCTGTACACTGGCTCCATTCCGGCCACGAAGGATGAGCAGGCCCTGAACCAGGCGATCGCACGCCAGTCGTTATATTTGTCGGTGCGGATGGCGCAGAAGAATTTCCCGGCGAACATCCGCCCGGCCGGCGCGGACCAGATGCCGATGCTCGACTTGATCATCGGCGGGGGAGGGCCGATCAGCGATGGCCCGTCGCTCGGGCAGAGCCTGCTCCTGATGCTGGATGCGATCCAGCCGGTCGGGGTCCTGCCGGTGCTGCTCGATCAAAATAATCTTTTACCCCTGCTGGGTGCGGCAGCGTCCCGCAACCATTACCTGCCGGTGCAGGTGATCGAATCGGGCGCGTTTATCGGGCTGGGCACGGTCATCTCGGTGGTGGCCCAGGGAAGCTACGGCGACCCGGTGCTGCGTGCCAAATTAACGTACACGGATGGAACCGAAGCCCGGGCGGAGGTCAAATTCGGCGGGCTGGAGATCCTGCCGCTGCCCAGCGGCCAGGCGGCGCGTCTCAGCCTGCAGCCGCTGCGCCGCGCCGATGTGGGGCTCGGCCCCGGCAAGGGCGGCGCCATCCAGGTGACCGGCGGCGCGCTGGGCGTGGTCATCGACGCCCGCGGCCGGCCTCTCCAGCTCCCGGCCGACCCGGTCCGACGGCGCGAGCTGATGAAGCGCTGGTCGTATACGGTAGGAGGCTGACATGCTGGCACCTGTGCTTCACATCCTGCCCCTGACAACCATTGTGAGAGAGCGCGTCCTGCCGGTGGCCGGAAAAGTCAACATGCACGTCAACCAGCGCGTCAACCCGACCGACGTGGTCGCCGAGGCGACCTTTGCCCGCGAGCACGTGCTGCTGGATGTGGCCCGCGCCTTCGGCATCTCCGCCAACGCCGCCGACAAGCTGATCAAAGTCAATGAAGGGGATAAGCTGGCACAGGGCGCCCTGGTGGCCGAGAAACCGGGACTGCTCCCGCAGACCATCAAAACGCCGCGCGCCGGGCGGGTGATGGTCGCCGGCAGCGGACAGGTATTGATGGAGGTCGGCGATACGCGCATCGAGCTGCGCGCCGGCCTGCCCGGCGTGGTCACCCAGGTCATCCCGGAAAAGGGCGTGGTGATCCGCACTGCCGGCGCGCTCATCCAGGGCGTGTGGGGCAACGGGCGTATCGACAACGGCCTGATGGTCAGCCTGCTCGAAAAGCCGGACGATGTGCTGCAGGCCGGGCGGCTGGATGTCAGCCTGCGCGGCTCGGTCATCCTGGCCGGCCAGGTCCGTGACCTCGACACGTTGAAAGCCGCCGCGGAGCTCCCGGTGCGCGGCCTGATCCTCTCGAGCCTGCCCTCTGCATTACTCCAGTCTGCCTATCAGATGAGATTCCCGATCCTGGTGACCGAAGGGTTTGGGAACCTGCCGATGAATGCAGCCGCCTTCAAGCTGCTGACGACCAGTAATAAGCGCGAAGCCACGGTCAACGCCGAGCACTTCGATCGTTATGCGGGCCATCGTCCGGAGGTGATCATCCCCCTGCCGATCTCCAGCGAGCCTGAAGAACCCACAGATCTCAGACTCATCGAGATCGGTCTGCCGGTACGGGTCAAGCGCCCGCCATATGCCGGCATGGTCGGGACGATCCTGAACCTGCCGGCGGGACTCAGCCTGCTGCCCAGCGGACTGCGTGCGCCCTCGGCCGATGTACGCCTCGAAAACGGTGAGACCGCCCTCGTGCCTTTGGTTAATCTTGAAGTTGTGGGATAATTAAATCGCAAATTGAATTGAGGAGAGTGCAGCATGTCGAATTACGATGAAGAAACCACCTTTGAAGAAGAAACGCCGCCCGAGGAATCCAGCAACCGCACATTCCTTCTCATCGCCGGCCTTCTCGGCGGCCTTGTCCTGCTCGGCCTGCTCTGTGTTGTGGGATACATCATCTTCTCGAGAGGAACCAACCAGCAGGCGGAAGCCACTGCCCTTCAGCAGGCGACCAACCAGGCAGCCACCATCCAGGTGGGGCTCACCCAGACCGCCCTCGTGGTGGGCCAGACCCAGACCGCTGCCGTGACCAACACACTGCCCCCGACCAATACACCGGTCATTGCCCAGGCGACCGGCACTCCATCCCCGACGGAGAACCCTGCCACAGCCACGGTGGCGGCAGCCTTCACCCACTTAGCCATCTCCACCGGGACGGTGATCGCTACGTCGACGGCCCTGCCCAACACCGGCTTCGTGGACGAGTTTGGCGCCCCCGGCCTGCTGTTTATGGCGATTGCCCTTGTGGTCGTTATCTTTTTGGTGAGACGCCTGCGGGCCGCGCCGACGAGATAGCATTTTTCTATTCCATAGACAGACTCCGAACTGCTCAGAGTCTGTTTTTCTTTAACTCTTGACATCTCTCTTCCTAGTGATAAAATTCACAATATCTATCAAAATAGTCCATAAAAAAGAGGAGGCGAGATGACAGGGCGCATTGTGCTGATCAACCCGGCGCGGCATTTCATTGCCAACGAGCATGGACTTGGCTACCTCATACCACTTGGACTGGTCTGTATCGGGGGACCGCTCATCGATGCAGGCTTCACTGTAAAGCTGATCGATCATGATCTCTATGGTTGGACGCTGCCGCGCTTGGTCCGGGAGGTTTCTGATTTCAATGCACACTATATCCTCCTGGGGCATTCAGGTTCCACGGCTGCGCATAAGACCGCGCTGAAGACCATTCGAGCCATCCATGCTGCGCTCCCTCACGTTCGTGTTGTTTATGGAGGCGTCTACCCATCGTATGCCGACCGCCTCGTAATGGCGGAGTGTGAGGAGATCGATGCGATCGTG
>DATAKV010000083.1:0-3199 GCA_036261375.1 Anaerolineales bacterium | reverse complement strand
GATCTCATGTCCTGCGCGATCCCGGGCGGGTTTGAACTTGAAGTCCGCGTTGGTCAGCATGCTGGTCGATGTGGATGGACCCTGCAGCGGGTCGCTGAGCAGGCCCAGCAATTCCTCCACCTCCGCTGACCGGACGTGTTGCTGCCTGCGGAAGAGATCCTCGAAGCTGTGCCTGTACGCGGACAGTTCTGCATTCAGGCTCATCCATTCATCCAGTTTCTTTTTTCCGATGGCCAGGAGTTCCGGTTGCAAAAAAGCAGCGGCCGAAAGGACCTGCCCGTACATGCCCTGGGCGCGGCCGCGCATCCCGGCGGCGTGCTGGTTGGTTGTATCCACAGCATAGGAAAAACCGGCATACATGACGGCTTTCTGGGCTCGCAGGATGAGATTATGGGCTGTGCCCAGTGCTTCAAGCAGAATCAGGGAGCCTTCGGAAATCCGGCCTTGAAAACGTTTCACTTTTGAAATATCTTGGAGGATTCGTTCGACTTCCTTTTCCCAGGCTTTTTCAGTGGAGAAAACACTCTCGGCATTCCATGTGAACTTCCTGTTCACCTTGCTACGTACGGGAACTGGTTTGAGCATGATTTCGTGGGTCCTTGGAGATGATTTCCCGCTTCTTTCTCACGAGCGGTGGCTCCCTATCGGAGTGATTTTACCATCCTAAAAAATTAGTCACGCTACACGCGCGACCTGCTTACTGCTACCGTGGGAGGGAAAAGCAGATCCTCGCCCCGGAATCCGGCCTGGGGTCCGCCCAGATGCGCCCGCCGTGGGCTTCAATAATGGCGCGGGCAAGGTACAGTCCCAGCCCGGCACCTTTGGTGTGCTTGACAGCTTTCGTCGAACGGTAAAAGCGATCAAAGATATGCGGCAGGTCTTTGGCTTCGATCCCGGGTCCCTGATCGCTGACGCAGACGATGACCTGTTCCGGCCGGACGGTCCCTGTGATCCGGATTTCACCCTTGGGCGCATATTTCAAGGCATTCGACACCAGGTTGCTGATTACCTGTTCAAGACGGGTTTCATCGGCCAGGACCACCGGGAATTTCTCCGGGAAGTCTGCAACGATCCTATGGTTATTCGACTGGGTGGTGAAGCGGTCTGCCACGCGCTGCGCGAGCAGAGTCAGGGAAACGTCGGCAAGATTGAGGCTCAACCCCCCGGCCTGCAAGCGCGAAGCGTCGAGCAGGTCGTCGACCATTTTGCTGAGGCGATCTGCCTCTTCTTCGATCACAGCCAGCGACTCGCTGATCGTAGCTTTGTCCCAGCGGGCATCGTCACGCCGCAGAGTGGACGCATAGCCCTTGATCAGCGCGACCGGTGTGCGGAGCTCATGGCTGACGATCGAAATGAACGTGGATTTCATCTCATCTGCCGTGCGGAAGTGGGTAATGTCACGCACGGACGCAATGATGTTTCGCAGTCTGCCATCAGGCGAGATCAGCGGCGCGTAGGTCACACCAACAGGCAAGGGAGGCGGCATGGGCCGTTCGAGATCGCCCTCCACATACAAGGTCGCGTTCGGGGTTAGAGGCCAGCCGTTGGCAATGGCTTCCTTCAAGGTGGAGCCATGCGGCGGGCGCGCCCAGCAAATGACTTCGTCGTGCGACTGGCCCATCAATTCGGTGTGGGTCTTGCCAAAGATCCGTTCGAAGGCATCATTGACCCGCTCAATGGTCAGATCGGCATTTAGGATCAGGATCCCGTCCGCTGCCGAATCGAGCAAAGCATCCAGCCGCTGCTTTTCGTAGGAGACCTGTCCATAAAGGCGGGCGTTAAAAACGGCAATTGCTGCCTGATCGGCGAAGGACTGGAGCAGGGCACGATCGTTGGGGGTGAACAGGTCCTGGTAACTTCTGAAAATGAAGATTACGCCGATAACCTGCCCGTGAGCTACGAGCGGCAGGGCAGTTCCGTTGAGCAGACCCATGCTGGCGGTGTAGGTCAGCTCCTTGAGCATGCGGTTGAGCTCGTCTACGTTGAACTCGCGCACATTCTCCTCGGCCAGCAGCGGGGTGAGGTAACTGAGGAATGCGGAGGCGATCCCATGGGCGGTGGCGACGCGCCAGCCATCCTCTTTCAGAGCGATGAGGCCTGCCTGTCCCGCCAGCATTTCAATGGCGATGCGCAGGATGCGCGCCAGGAGCTTTTCCAGATCCAGCTCCTGGGTGAGGGCGCGGGATATTTCAAGGAGATAATCGCGTTGGCGAACACGGAAATCAGGGAGCATGGGGTACCTCGAGCAATTTTATCACTGCTATGAAAGATATCTTTTGTAGTTGTCAAGGAAAAGTCTTATCAAAGTGGTGGGAATATGTATTGACATGTAGTGGATTGGATTTACAATACTTGTAATTCTTTCCACTCTTTTGTCTGCGGGTGCATTGATCCACTGCCTGAAGGAATGGTTGCAGATCCAGTGTTTGGGATAGGGCCGTGGTGAGCCAGTTGCGAAACCGACCGCTTGGGTTGGTTTCGTTTGTTTTAACGACGAGGCCTGCCAATTAGTACAGGATACCTCATGACCAAATCAATCTTATCTCTCTTAATATGTGGGGGATTGATTATCTCAACCTTGGTGGGGCAGGATGTGCAAGCGCAGGGTTTCTCGTTCCCAGCCGAAATAAATAAAAGCTTTACGCCGATCAGCATTGGATCGGGACAGACGTCACGGCTCAGGGTCACCGTCTACAATCCGAATGCCTTTGATTTGACGAATGCCGGATGGACCGACAACCTGGTCGCGGTGCAGACGGGCATATCGATCGCGAACCCGATCAACCTGTCGAACACATGTGGCGGGACAGTATCGGCTGTTCCCGGTGGGACGACACTGTCCCTGAGCAACGGTACCGTTCCCGGTCAGAGCGGGGGAGTACCGGGTTCCTGCACGGTCGCGGTGGATGTGACATCGACGACGCCGGGCAACCTGATCAATACCATCCCTGCCGGAGCGTTAACCTCCACCGGCGGCGGCGAGACGGTAAGCAATACTACCCCCGCCAGCGCGACCCTGCATGTGAGCGGCATTCGAGCGCCTTCCGTCAACAAAAGTTTTTCGCCCAATACCATCCTTGTTGGCCAGACCAGCCGGGTCACCATCCGGATCCGGAACAACGATCCGACCACAGCCCTGACTCAGGCCTCGATCACCGATGCACTGCCGGCCAACGTCGTCATCGCCAGCCCGCCTTCT
>DATAKV010000080.1:0-2377 GCA_036261375.1 Anaerolineales bacterium | reverse complement strand
GTGCCCGCTGGAAGTACTGGACCTGCCTGCCTTCCGTGGATGTGAATTGTTCTGTGATCGGAAAACCGAAAACCAGCTCAGCGTGGTTCGTGTTCCGGTAGAACCTTAAGAAATCCCCTTCGACGGTATGACCGGTTTCCGGGAAATACTGGCTGTCCTCCGCCTCCTGAGCCTGTGCCATACCCGGCTGTACCAGGAGGATGGAAAGGAACAGGATCGCAAAAGTCCGGACTGCGCTCATGCGATTCATTATACCCAGAGGAACAGCCTCTCGACCTTACAACCCCCTGGCGTGGAGCAGGGCCTGGACGATCCGTTCGGCGGCGTGCCCATCCCCGTATGGATTGGCCGACTTTGCCATCTTTGCATAGGCAAGCGGCTCATCCAGCAAGCGGGTCGCCTCTCTAACGATGCGGTCGGTTTCTGTTCCGACGAGTTTAAGCGTCCCGGCTTCGACACCTTCCGGCCTCTCTGTGGTCTCGCGCAGGACGAGCACGGGAACACCAAACGCAGGCGCCTCCTCCTGGATGCCCCCGGAATCGGTAAGGATCAGGGCGGCCTGCTTCATAAGGTGGACAAGCGGCAGATAGTCCAGCGGCGGGAGCAGGGTCACGTGGGGAACTCCCTTCAACAGCCGGTTGACCGGTTCCTGCACATTGGGGTTCAGGTGGACGGGATAGACGATCTCCACGTCGCCTCGGGAGGCCAGCGTTCCGACCGCCTGGCATATATCCTCAATCGGCTTGCCGAAATTTTCGCGGCGATGGGCTGTGAGAAGGATGAGTCTCTTTCTTCCCGTTTCTCCGCTCGCCTGTTTATCGATGCCCAGCGTTTGCAGCAGCTCCCTGATCTGAGCGGGCTCCTCCTGTTTTGAGACATGGCCGAGCGCGTCGATGACCGGGTTACCGGTGACAACAATAATTCCATCCTCGATGTTCTCGCGCAGCAGGTTCTGGCGGGACCATTCCGTGGGGGCAAAATGAAGATCTGCCGTTGCTGTTGCGATCCGGCGATTGATCTCCTCCGGGAACGGGTGCCATTTGTTGTGCGTACGAAGCCCTGCTTCCACGTGGCCGAACTTAATGCGGCGGTAGAAGGCCAGCATGGAGGTGATGGCCACCGTTGTCGTGTCGCCCTGGGCCAGTACCCAGTCCGGTTTAAATTCGGCCAGTACAGGATCCAGATTTGTAAAGATGGCTGCGCTAAGCTCGGCAAGGGACTGGTTGTCCCGCATCAGGTCCAGGTCATAGTCGGGGCGTATCTCAAACAGGTCCAGCACCTGGTCGAGCATCTGCCGGTGCTGGGCGGTCACACAGACAAGTGATTCGATCCCGGCTGTTTCCTTCAACGCACGGACAACCGGGGCCATCTTGACCGCTTCCGGGCGGGTGCCAAATACAGAAAGAATTTTCATAGGTATCGATCTACGATTGAGGTTTGTTGACGCCCAGCCGGAAGACAGAGAAGCCAGCCTGTTTCCACGGTTCCGGGTTCCATCCGTTGACACAATCCAACAGCAGGCGGGAGCTTGTCCTGGCGGCGATCTCAGACGGGTCATACTGGACAAATTCGGTATGCCTGACCAGCAACAGGAGTAAGTCCGCATCGGAGAGGGCTGCCTCCAGGCTGGGCGCCATGTGGATACCCTGCATCTCCGCGCCCGGTTTGAACGGTTCCCATACCTGGACGTGAGCTCCTTCTGCCTGGAGGAGTCGCACTACATCCGATGCCGGACTCTCCCGAAGGTCGTCTACATCGGATTTGTAGGCGAGGCCCAGAGCGGCGATCTTTTTGCCGTTCAAATCGCCCAAGACCTGTTTCACCTTTTCAACGACAAAACGCGGCTGCCCGTCGTTGACCTGGCGGGCATGGTAGATGAGGGGTGTGATCTCCGGCGCGGTCTCTACAAGGAACCACGGGTCCACACTGATGCAGTGCCCGCCAACCCCCGGCCCCGGGCTGAGGATGTTGATGCGCGGGTGACGGTTGGCCAGGCTGATGGCCTCCCACACGTCCACGCCAAACTTTTCGGCGAGACGGGAAAACTCATTGGCAATGGCAATGTTCACGTCGCGGGTGGTGTTCTCCATCAGCTTGACCATCTCGGCTGTGGTTGCATCGGTCTCGATGATGTCGCCTTTGACAAAGAGCGCATACAGGTCGCGGCCTGCCCGTGACGATTCGGGCGTAACACCGCCCATGACGCGGGCGTTTTCGATCAGCTCCCGCAGGATCTGCCCCGGCAGGACGCGCTCGGGTGAGTAGCACAAATAAAAATCAGTACCCGCCTTCAGCCCGGAACGCTCCAGAATGGGAGCGACCAGGTCGATGGTCGTGCGCGGCGGCGAAGTCGATTCCAGGACGACCAGGTTCCCCT
>DATAKV010000078.1:0-10554 GCA_036261375.1 Anaerolineales bacterium | reverse complement strand
GCCCGGTCTGGCCGAGGAAGGCACCGCGACCGTGGTCCTGTTCCAGAACACGATCGGCTCTCTGCCGACCCGCAACTATAACGAAGGCCAGTTCGAAAGCTGTGAAGATATCAGCGGCGCCCGCATGGTGGAGACGATCCTCAAGAAGCGCGACACCTGTTATGCCTGTGTGGTCCGCTGCAAGCGCGTCGTGGACGTTCAGGAAGGCGCCTACAAGGCCGAGCCCCGCTATGGCGGCCCGGAATATGAAACGATCGGCACATTCGGCTCGTACTGCGGAGTCAACGATCTGGCTGCCATCGCCCACGCCAACCAGGTTTGCAATGAATATGCCGTGGATACCATCGCCTGTGGCGCTTCGATTGCGTTCGCCATTGAATGTTTCGAAAAAGGGATCATCACCAAAGAGCAGACCGGCGGCCTGGAGTTGAAGTACGGGGATGCGGATACCATGCTCAAGGTCCTCTATGATATCGTCAACTGTGAAGGTCCTCTCGGCGAAGTCTTGAGCCAGGGCTCTGAGCGCGCCGCCCACATCTGGGGCAACGGCGCCGACGAATGCCTGATCACCGTCAAGGGAGCCGAGGCGCCTGCCCATATGCCACAGGCCAAGCGCTCCCTCGGCCTGATCTACGCCGTCAACCCGTTCGGGGCAGACCACCAGTCCTCGGAGCATGACCCGTACTACGAGGAAGGTGTGGCCGATCTCAACCTTGACCGCCTCAAGCTGCTCGGGCTGAGCGAGCCCCAGCCCGCCCTGAGCCTCACGCCTGAGAAGGTCCGTTTTGCCTACCTGTCGGAGGTCTTCTATTCCATGCTGGATTCGCTCGAAGTGTGCCAGTTTGTCTTCGGTCCCGCCTGGACGCTGTATGGCCCGGCAGAGACCGTCGAGATGGTCCGGGCGGTGACCGGGTGGGACATTACCGTCGATGAATTGATGTCGGTCGGCGAGCGGCGTCTGAACCTGTTCCGCACATTCAATGCCCGCGAAGGGCTCACCCGCAAGGACGACAAGCTTCCCAAGAAATTCTTCAAGCAGCTTGGCGGGGTCGGCCCGTCGGCAGGCATCGCCCTGACGCATGAGGAGATCGATTCGGCAATCGACCATTACTACACCATCGCCGGCTGGACCTCCGATGGCATACCTACGCCCGAGACCCTGAAGAAGCACGATATCGAATGGGCGGCAGAGTACCTGCCTGCATAACAAACAAAATCGGTGGTTGCATAGGGAGCAGGGTCATCCTGTCCCGAATGCAACCACCGGGACCTTTCCAAAAGGACCCATGACCACACAACAGCTCTACACCGAAAACTTTCCTCACATGGCGCCCGCCTGGAGCCGCATCTTCAATTTCGTCGCCGAGCGCGCCGAGGGTTCCTACATTTACACCAGCGATGGGCGCAAACTGCTCGATTTCACCTGCGGTATCGGCGTAACCAATACCGGTCACTGCCACCCGAAGGTGGTGGAAGCCATCCGCGAGCAGGCTGGGAACTTTATCCATGCCCAGGCGAACATCGTCATCCACAGGCCAATGCTGCAATTGATCGAAGAGCTGCGCCAGATCGTCCCGGCCTCCATCGACTCGTTCTTCTTTGCAAATTCCGGTGCGGAGGCCCTGGAGAATGCGATCAAGATCGCCAAAGTGGCGACCGGCCGCCAGAATGTGATCGTGTTCAGCGGCTCGTTCCACGGGCGGAGCGCAGGTACGATGGTGCTGACCACTTCCAAGACCGTCTATCGCACCGGTTTCGGCCCCCTGCCGTCCGGTGTTTTTGTTGCCCCGTTCCCGTATGCCTTCCGCCTGAAGATGAGCGAGGCCGAAGCCTCTGAGTATGCGCTCGAGCAGCTCGAGTACCTGCTCGCCTCGCAGACCGCGCCCAAGGAGACGGCTGCCATCCTGATCGAGCCGGTACTGGGTGAAGGCGGCTACGTGGTCCCGCCGATTACCTTCATGAAGGGACTGCGCGAGATCTGTGACAGGCACGGCATCCTGTTGATCTTCGACGAAGTGCAGTCCGGGTTTGGGCGGACCGGCAAATGGTTCGCCCTCGAGCACTTCGGCGTGGTTCCCGATATCCTCACCTCCGCCAAGGGACTGGCCTCCGGTATGCCGCTCTCGGGTGTGTTTACCCGCAATGACATCATGCTCAGGCTGGATGTCGGCTCGATCGGCGGGACGTATGGCGGCAATGCAGTTGCCTGTGCGGCGGGTGTGGCCACGGTCCG
The DNA here is from genome assembly GCA_036261375.1 of Anaerolineales bacterium. Lineage (GTDB taxonomy): Bacteria > Chloroflexota > Anaerolineae > Anaerolineales > Villigracilaceae > Defluviilinea. The sequence continues at coordinate 8,321 of DATAKV010000078.1, read as the reverse complement.
GGCGATGCGCGAGGAGAAGATGCTCGATAATGCGAACGAGCGCGGCCTCCAGTTGATGACCGGCCTGTGCAAGCTCCAGGAGGAGTACCCGCAGATCGGCGACGTGCGCGGCAAGGGCCTGATGATCGGCACAGAGTTCGTCGTCGACGGGCGGCACGATAAAGCCAAGCCGCTGGTCAAGCAGATCATCCACGCCGCCGAGGAGCGCGACCTGCTCCTGCTCTCCTGCGGCACGTACGATAACACTATCCGCTGGATCCCGCCACTGAATGTGACCGCGGAACAAGTCAACACCGCGCTGGATATCTTCAGCGACTCGCTCAAGCAGACATTGAGTTGAACGTTGGAACGTTCTAACGTTCCAACCTGAATCACCATGCCAACCCTCGACCGCTCCAGACTCACCGAGCTCCTCAACCAGGAAGAACAGCTCTTCCACAAAACCCATCCGAAATCCTACGAGCTTTACCAGCGAGCGCGCAAATCCCTGCACGGCGGGGTGCCGATGCTGTGGATGGTGCGCTGGGCTGGTTCGTTCCCGGTCTTTGTCAGGGAAGCCAAGGGCGTCCACTTCAGCGATGTGGATGGCAACTCCTACATCGACCTCTGCCTGGGCGATACAGGTGCCATGACCGGTCATTCTCCGGATGCCACCGTTCGGGCGATCCACGAACAGGCGCAAAAAGGCATCACCCTGATGCTGCCCTATGAAGAAGCCATCTGGGTCGGCGAGGAGCTGCAGCGCCGCTTCGGCTTGCCCTATTGGCAGTTCGCCCTGACGGCTACCGATGCCAACCGCTTTGTGCTGCGCATGGCGCGCACGATCACCGATCGCCCGAAAGTGCTGGTCTTCAACTACTGCTACCACGGCTCGGTGGATGAAACGTTCCTTGTGCTCGATGAAGAAGGCACGCCGGTCTCACGACCCAATAACATGGGGCCGCAGGTCGACCCGCGGCTGACAACCAAAGTCATAGAGTTCAACGATGCCGCCGCGCTGGAGAACGCTTTATCGGCACGGGACGTGGCAGTCGTGCTGGCCGAGCCGGTCATGACCAATATCGGCATCATCCATCCCGAGCCCGGCTATCATGATATCCTGCGTGAGCTGACCCGTAAATACGGCACCTACCTGATCATCGACGAGACTCACACCATCTGCACCGGCCCGGGCGGGTACACGGCCTCCCACGGCTTGCAGCCTGACTTCCTGACCGTTGGCAAGCCGCTGGCAGGAGGCGTCCCGGCTGCGGTCTACGGCTTCAGCGAGGAAGTAGCCCAGGCCTTCGCCGAGCGCCTCGATGTGGACGACGCAGATGTCGGCGGCATCGGCGGGACGCTGGCCGGCAACGCGTTATCCATAGCGGCCATGAAAGCCACCCTGGAGAACGTGCTGACCGACGAGTTCTATGTCAAAGCCATCGCCCTGCAGGAATGCTTCACCGAGGGCGTCGAAGCGGTGATCCGGGAATACGACCTGCCCTGGATCGTCAAGCGCCTGGGCAACCGCTCGGAGTACTGGTTCCGTCCGGCGCCGCCGCGCAATGGTGGGGAAGCTTTCGCCGCCATAGACCACGAGCTCGACCGCTACATGCATCTCTTCGCCCTCAACCGCGGCATCCTGATGACCCCTTTCCACAATATGGCCTTGATCTCTCCCGGCATCACCCGGGAGGATGTGGATACCCATACGCAGGTCTTCCGCGAGGCCGTGCAGTCTCTTTTTCCGTAAGGACGGGCATCCGCCCGTCCCGACAGGAGCAAACGAATGACCGATGTGACACCTCAGGTCTGGCGCGTCAATGTGCGTGAGCAGACCCTCAAACACGAACCGGTGCCCGAAACCTGGAAGCGCCTGGGCGGGCGCGGCCTCCTTGCTCGCATCCTGCTCGACGAAGTGGATGCAACCTGTGACCCGCTTGGCCCGGGTAACAAGCTTATCTTTGCCCCGGGCCTGCTGGTGGGACACATGCTCTCGTCCACCGACCGCATCTCGGTCGGCGGCAAGTCCCCGCTGACCGGCGGCATCAAGGAAGCCAACGCCGGTGGGCGCACCGGCCTGCACATGACCCACATGGGCATCCATGCCCTGATCGTCGAAGACATGCCGCAGGAGCAAGGCTTCTGGGTGCTGCATCTCTCGCTCGATGGGGCACACTGGGAAAAAGCCGAGAGCCTGGCCGGGCTGGGCGTATATGCGACCGCGCCAAAGCTGCTCGAACGATACGGCGACAAGGTGGCCATCGCCATGATCGGCCCGGGCGGGGAAATGCACATGAAGGCGGCCGGCATCCAGAACCTGGACAAGGACCGGGTCCCCTCCCGCATTGCGGCACGCGGCGGTCTGGGAGCAGTCATGGGCTCGAAGGGACTGAAGGCCATCGTCTTCGACCATACCGGTGGCCGCAAGCCGCCCATTGCCGACCCCGAGGCTTTCAAAGTTGCCCAGAAGGATTACACCAAGGCTGTGCTGGAGCACCCGCAGTCCCAGACCTACCGGGATTACAGTACCGCTGCGATCGCCGCCATGTGCCAGACGTTCGCCGCCCTGACCGCCCGCAATTTCTCGCGCGGCACCTTTGAACAGATCGACCAGGTGGATGGCGACGCGCTGCGCGAATTTACGCTGAAGCGCGGCAAGCCCTCCGACCCGTCCCATGCCTGCATGGCCGGCTGTACCATCAAGTGCTCGAACATCTTCGGCGGCGAGGACGGCCAGATCATCGTCTCGCCCCTGGAATATGAAACGATCGGGCTGATGGGCGTCAACCTGGAGATCGGCTCGCTCGATTCGATCGGGCGGTTGAACTGGCAGGTGAACGACCTTGGCCTGGACTCGATCGAGATCGGCGCAGCGCTCGGCGTGGCAGCCGAGGCCGGCCTGATGCGCTGGGGCAGCGAAGAGGATGCGCTCAAGCTGATGGACGAGATCCGCCGCGGAACTAAGCTGGGCAAAGTTTTAGGAGACGGCGCGGTCAGTGTGGGGAAGGCCTACAATATCGAGCGCGTGCCTGCCGTCAAAGGACAGGCCATGTCCGGCTATGAGCCGCGCTCGATCAAAGGCACCGGCGTGACCTATGCCACCACCCCGCAGGGCGCCGACCACACCGCCGGCCTGACGATCCGGGCCAAGATCAATCACCTGGACCCCACCGTTCAGAAGGAACCGTCGCTGAACGCGCAGCTGAACATGGCCGGCTACGATACGCTCGGCGCCTGCATCTTTGCCGGTTTTGGGTATGTGGCCACCCCCGATGGCGTCATCCGGCGCCTGCTCAAGGCCCGCTACGGTTGGGACGACCTGCCCGAGAACGTCCTGCAGGCGCTCGGCAAAGAGACCATCAGGATGGAGCGTGAGTTCAACCGCCGGGCCGGCTTTACAAAGGAAGACGACCGCCTGCCCGAGTGGATGACCCGCGAAGCCATCCCTGAGAACGGCGCGGTCTTCGACGTCAGCAATGACGTTCTGGACCATATCTTCGACGGGATCGAGTAGGAGGAGATCGGAAAATCGACGGAACAAGATATGAGTCCGCTCGTTAAGTTATCCGAAGCCTGCCTGAACGAATGTCTGCCCGTGGGTTCGCTCACGGGCAGTCTGTTTAATTCGAGCGAGGCGCTCACCGTTCTTTCGCACAGGCTGGATGCAGCAAAACAAGCGATATCCTCTGCAATTGTGAAAAAAAACGTTATAATCGGATTTTGAAGCGAGTACCACTGCAAGGGGGATTGTCTTGTGGATCCAGACATTTCTTTTTTAAAGGTAATTATATGGAAACAGAACACAGGCTCAATGCAGAGATTCCACCTGCCCGTGCACAGCCCAAACAGCATGAAAAGCGAACTGAATTTATCCTCACCGATAGTGGAGAGATGAGCGAGCATTTCCGGAATTTCGACTGGTCACAAACGCCACTGGGACCGGTGGAAACATGGTCTACAGGTCTGGTTGCGCGTGTCCTGAAGCATCTGGAGATGGACCGTCTCAACAGCAGACCGGAAGAGCCGTTCCTCGATCGTTCTATAAAGTATGAGACCCTGCTCAATAAGGCGCCGCTAGGCGTATACCTGGTGGATACGGACATGCGCATCCGAGAAGTCAACCTGGTCGCACAGCCAGTCTTTGGCGATATCCCTGACCTGATCGGCCGGGACTTCATTGAAGTCATCCACCGCCTGTGGAAGAAGGAGTACGCCGACGAGGTTGTGCAGCTCTTTCGGCATACCCTGGAGACCGGTGAGCCGTACGAGAGTCCCGTACGGGCTGAGTACCGCATCGACCGCCAGGCTACCGAATACTACGAATGGAGGCTGGACCGCATCGACCTGCCGGATGGGCAGTATGGCGTGGTCTGTTATTTCCGGGACGTTTCGGCCCAGGTTCAGGTGCAGGCCCGTATTGCCGAGTCGGAGGAGCGCTACCGGGGCATCGTCAACCAGTCGGTCGGCGCCATTGTCGAGGCCGACCCGTCCGGCCGCTTCACCATGGTCAATGACCGGTTCTGTGAGATGACCGGCTACTCACGCGAAGAGCTGCTGAGCCTGGGTATGCTTACCCTGACCCACCCCGAAGACCTGGTGCGCAGCCGCAAGCAGCTCGAACAGCTGATGGCCGGCGGCGAGGCCTATGAGATCGAGAAGCGTTACATCCGCCGGGATGGCTTGGTCATCTGGGTCCATAAGAGCGCATCGGCGATCCGCGGATCTGATGGGAGGCTGCAGTCCCTGATCGCCGTGCTGATCGACATCACGCACAGCAAACAGACAGAGGCGGCCCTGCAACAGCTGAATCTCCATCTGGAAAACATGGTGCAGGAGCGCACATCGGAGCTCCAGTCGGCCATCCTGTCGCTTCGGGAGGAGATCGTCGGCCGCATCCGCATCGAAAAAGAGCTGAACTTCAACCGCGACCGCCTGCGGGCGCTTTCCAGGCGCCTGGTGGACGTCCAGGAGCAGGAGCGGCGGGCGCTGGCCCGTGAGCTCCACGACCGCATAGGACAGGGATTGACGGCTATTAACCTCAACCTGAATATCCTGCATGACCAGCTCGATCAGGAGACGCTAGCGCGCGTCGGCAAACGCCTGGACGATTCAATCAGCCTGCTGGAAGAGACGATCCCCGCCGTGCGCAACCTGATGTCGAACCTGCGCCCGGCCCTGCTGGACGAATATGGCCTGGTCACTGCCCTGGGTACCCATCTCAAGGATTTCTCGTCACGATATGGCATCCCGGTCCGCTTTGACCCCTCTGCGTCGCCGGTCCCGCGCCTGGAGAGCAGCATCGAGATCACCCTTTTGCGGATCGCCCAGGAGGCCCTGTTCAATATTGTCAAACATGCCCAGGCCAGCGAGGTCAGTCTCGACCTGCTCGTGCTGGAATCTACCATCTGCCTCAGGGTCCAGGATAATGGCGTGGGCATGGAGCTCTCCCAGTCGGAAGCCCATCCTGGCAGCCACGGCCTGACGATCATGCGCGAGCGGGCCGAAGCGGTGGGAGGTCTGTTGAAGATCACCTCCGAGCCGGGAAAGGGGACCCGGATCGAAGTCTACATTCCGGTCCGCTCCGATATTCAGCAGGCTGCCGCCTCCGGGAGCGGGAATTGATCCGGGTCCTGCTTGTCGACGATCACGGCATCGTCCGGGATGCTCTGTACTATCTGCTCAGCGCCCAGGGCGATATCCAGATCATCGGCACCGCCGTCGACGGGCTGGATGCCGTGGACAAGGCGCGCCAGGATTGTCCGGATGTGATCGTAATGGATGTTTCGATGCCGCGCATGGATGGCCTGCAGGCCGCCCGCGAGATCTGCAAGTTCTGCCCATCCACCCGGATCGTCATGTTGACGATCTACAATTCCCGCGAGCACATCAGGCACGCCCTGAGTGCCGGCGCACAGGGCTACGTGCTCAAGGACGCCGCCGGCAAGGAGCTCGTAGAAGCCGTCCGCACCCTGCATGCCGGGGGGAAGTACTTCAGCAAGAAGTTATCCGGTATGTTGTAAGGCGGGTTCGAAGAGATATTGTCGGTCACGTCTTCGACATGACTGGAACCAAAAATCCCCTTACTATTCAATCAACCCGTCACGTTACGCCGTAGAAGCGGGACTGCCCCGCGCAGGCGCGGTCTTTAATGAGATCGAAAACTGCACAGCCACAACGCTGACTGTAAATAACTCCGCCCGCGCAAGCGCGCGGGCGGAACCCTTTATTCTTCCTTACAGGGCCAGTGCATTCCTTAATCCAGGGGGGAAATCATGTAGCCGTTTTCGCCCAGATGTTCTTCGATCAACTGATAGGCCTGGTCGTCTGTAAAGCCAGTGTCGGATGGGCAGACCGTGGTCGATCCATCCACGCTCCCGGTATCCCATGTCCTGGAGAAATAATCGATCTTGTACCATCGTTGGCAGTAGATCAGGGTGCTGGCATACAGGTTATCCGAATCTAACAGGATAAGCTTCTCGTCATCTAAAGGCAGGTCTTCCAGGTCGACTCTGGAAAGAGCAAAGATCGGCCGTTGTTCAAGCTCACCGGCGATCAGTGATTTGCCCTGCATCCAGCCGGGCGGCTCGAGCCCCATGTAGTCAAGCAGGGTGGGGGCAATGTCCAGGTTTTGAACGTTGGCCTGGATCCTTCCGGCATATTCTCCGTGCGGGAAGCGAATCAGGAGCGGCAGCCGTTTTACCGGGTTCCAGATTTGGCCATGATCGCTGCCTATAATAATGACGGTATTGTCCAGGATGTCCAGTGCTGTGAGGGTGTCGACAAGCTCACCGATGCTCTTATCGAAATCCAGGATGCTGTCGTCGTATAAGTCCGGAGTCCAAAGGCCCTGCGAAATGATCGACTGGCCCATGGAATAGACTTGCACCGGCGGTTTATATTTGGGGCCGTGGGTCACCATCAGGTGGACATGGATAAACAGGGGTCCACGGGCAGAGCGGATCTCATCTTTCAGGTACTCCATCCGTTCTATGTCTTCCAGAGACTTTACCTGCCCACCCCTCTCCGCTACGAGTAAATAGGGATTGTTCATCTTCTCGATATAAAAGATGTGACGCAGATGATCGAATACTCGATTGAACGTCGAATCGATGAATAGAGCCTTATCGTTGGGCAGGACTTTGCTCAAGGAATTCAGGTATTTGCTGTGCAGGGTGCCGCTCGTCTTTACCTCGTCGAATCCGTCCAGGAGATTAAAATCCCTGGCATCGAGATAATAGGGCGTGGTGATCTGAACAGTTTTATAACCCTGCGCGCGCAGGAGTCCCGGCAGGTGCTGGTAGGCGGCCTCTCCGTGCAGCACGTCTGGCGGAAAAAGCACACCGCTGTTGGCAGGGTATTTGCCCGTGTAGATTGACATGACCGAGCCCGATGTTTTCGCCGAATTTGCGAAGGCATTCTCTGCAATCAGAGAGGAGGCAGCCAGCTCCTCGATACGAGGAGTCGTCTCACGCTCATACCCGTAGAGTGACATGTGAGCCGCCTCCACGGCATCGCCGGTGATCAAAACAATATGAGGGCGCTGAAGATCGACGGCCGGGCCGCCAAAGTTGAATGAGGAAGCCCGGGTCCGGCCGGGAGGTGCGAAGACTGCCAGCGAGAGCAGGAGGATGGCTGCCTGCAGGCTAAGGATCCACTTCGGCGCAGCTCCAAGGATCTTCTTTTTTTGGCTCAAACGGACCAGGTTGATTTGTACGCGCCAGGAACATAGCACGATCAACAGGACGAACCCCAGACCATACAGACCCCGGGTCCAGCCTTCGCTCGAGACGATCCCAAATTTGAAGACCGTATATGTAAAATTATTGATCAGAAAGAGGACCAGGGTGGCGAAAATCCCTGCCGGGAGCAATCCGCCGAGCCGGATCAAGAGATCTTCATAGTTTCTTAATGGAGGCAAGTGGCTCAGGACCACCAGAGGCAGCAGAGCCAGGTAACCTGCTGCTGCCTGGAGAGAGCCAAGGGTCAAAAAGATTTCAAGCTGCCGGGGGAACCCCAGTTCGTTTATAAAGGATGGCTTCGTGATGGCGAACAGCCATTCGTTGAACACGAAAAGATAAGCAGATACAAAGGTCAGCAGGAAAAGACGATCCCAGGCTAAGGATGGTTTTTTGGTAGACATAAGCCGTGAATTCCTTGGCAGTGAACAAATCGTGTACACCCGGAGCGCATGACGCCTTGCCGGATGGCAGGGCCGGCGCTCTCTGCCAATAGTCCCAAACCGCTGCCCGGGTCCTGTTGATGCTTTTCAGCAGAGAGATTGATTCCCAAAGGTGGCTCGTTACATGACCCCAAATATACGCCGGTAGCTACGGATGTTT
>DATAKV010000072.1:0-4037 GCA_036261375.1 Anaerolineales bacterium | reverse complement strand
CTCTTCAACGGCGGTATCCGTAACGATGAGAATGAGCACATTGCAAAGCTATTAAGGAAGAAGTCCAAAATCCTGGTGGCGTTTGGGTCATGCGCCTGTGAAGGCTGTATACCGGGACTAGCAAATCTCAGCCCGGTGGGGGACATCGTCCATACGGCGTTCCATACGATCACGACCGACAATCCGAATGAGATCTATCCGCGCACTTCCTATGATGTGCCGGAAGGCGAGCTGCGTATTCCAAAGCTGGCTCCCATCCTCCTTCCACTCGGCGAGGTGGTGGACGTGGATTACTACATGCCGGGCTGCCCGCCTGAGTCACACCAGATTGCGGCGGTGATCGATCTTGTCATTCAGGTGATTCACGGCGAAGCACAGCTTCCTCCGAAAGGGACGGTGATCGGCGCAGGCAACTCAACCGTCTGCGATGAGTGTCCGCGGGCTCGCAACGTGAAGACGATCAAGGCCTTCAGGCGTATTCAGGATATCGCCCCTGTGGATCCAATGCTCTGTATCCTCGAGCAGGGTGTGCCGTGCAACGGTCCTGCCACGCGCAGTGGATGTAATGCTCGCTGTCCGCAGGCGGGTGCCCAGTGCATCGGCTGTTATGGTCCTGCACAGGGTGTAATGGATTACGGGGCGCGGCTCATCAGCGCGTTCGCCTCCGTGATAGAAGCAAATACGCCTGAAGAAATCGAAGCGATCCTGGACGGCATTCCCGACCCGACTGGGCAGGTCTATCGATTTAACCTGGCCGGATCGTTGCTGAAAGCCGCCAGGCCTGCCTGGGAAAAGGAAACATCATGACACAAAAAATATCCATCGATCCCATCACCCGGTTGGAGGGCCACGGCAAGATCGAGATCTTCCTCGACAAGAATGGCAACGTTGCCAATACCTATTTTCAGATCCCCGAGCTGCGCGGGTTCGAACGGTTTGTCGTCGGCCGTCCCATCGAGGAGATGCCACTACTCACAAATCGTATTTGCGGAGTCTGCCCAGAGGCGCACAACATGGCTGCTTCCAAGGCCGCTGATGCCGTCTACAAGGTGGATCCGCCGCGCACCGCAAAGATGCTGCGCGAACTGCTCTATTCCGCCTTCTATTGCACCGACCACACCACCCATTTCTACGCCCTGGGTGGTCCCGATTTTGTCATGGGACCCGATGCACCCGTCGCTGAGCGGAATATCCTAGGCGTGATCCACAAGGTGGGACTGGAGATCGGCGGCAGGGTTATCCAGATGCGCAAGTATGGGCATACCGTCGTGGAGATGATCGGAGGGCGGAAAGTTCACCCTTGTACCTCCATCCCCGGCGGGATGACAAAAGGCATCAGTGAGGACCAGCGCAAGGAGATCGAAGAGATGGGACATTGGGCGGTTGAGTTCGCCCAGTTCAGCCTGCGGATCTTCGATAACATCGTCCTCGGCAACCCCGAGTACGTGGATCTGATCCTTGGAGATGTGTACACACATCACACCTATTACATGGGAATGGTGGATGAGAACAACAGGGTCAATTTTTACGATGGCAAGGTACGGGTCGTGGATCCAAACGGCAAAGAGTTCGTGAAGTATGAGCCAAAGGACTATGCCGCCCACATCGCCGAGCATGTCGAGCCATGGACCTATCTCAAATTCCCCTATCTTAAAAATGTCGGCTGGAAAGGCTTCGTGGACGGGCCCGATTCTGGGGTGTATATGGCCACGCCGCTCTCACGCCTCAACGCCTCGGACGGTATGGCCACGCCGCGCGCCCAGGAGGAATATGAGCGATTCTACGCGACGCTGGGTGGCAAACCCGTCCATCAGCGGCTGGCCACCCACTGGGCAAGGCTGATCGAGCTGCTCTACGCGGCCGAGCGCTGGGTGGAACTGGTGACCGACCCCGAGATCACATCACAAAATGTCCACACGAAGCCGGTGGTGATTCCAACCGAGGGGATTGGCATCGTCGAAGCGCCGCGCGGGACGCTCACGCATCACTACTGGACCGATGAGCGCGGCCTGGTGACCCGGGCGAACCTGATCGTGGGCACAACAAATAATTACGCACCGATCCAGATGTCCACCCACAAAGCGGCGCTGAATTTGATCAAGGATGGCAAGGTAAGCGAGGGTTTGCTCAACAGGGTCGAGATGGCCTTCCGGGCCTACGATCCCTGCTTCGGCTGCGCTACACATTCCCTGCCGGGGCAAATGCCGCTCCAGATCACCATCCATGATGCGCAGGGGAATCCGGTGGAGGTGTTGAAGCAGTTTTGTTAAGGTTTTGAACGCGTCCCGCGGGTGTCCTTGATCTGGCAGGACCCGTTGAACGTGATTAAAAAGGTTGCCTTGAAGAAAGAATCGCAAATATGAAAACGATCGTGATCGGCCTCGGAAATCCGATCCTGGGCGACGATGGGGTGGGGTGGGTCGTCGCCGAGGAAGTGATGAAGCAATTGCCGCCGGACCTTGACGTGGATGTGGACCGCCTGTCCCTCGGCGGCATCAGCCTCATGGAACGTCTCATTGGATATGACCGCGCCATCCTGATCGATGCCCTTGTATCCGAATGTGAACCGGGTTCGGTGATCGTATCCAGCCTGGAGGAACTTTCGGATTCCTCTACCTTTCACCTGACCAGTACCCACGACATGACCCTGCAGAACGCGATGAAACTGGGCCGTCAAATGGGAGCTAAACTACCCAAGCACTTAACGGTGATCGGCATTTCTGCAAAACATATCTATGACTTTCGTGAGGAGCTGTCATTGCCGGTACACGAAGCTGTTCCCAAAGCAGCACAACTTGTGCTGGAAATGCTGGTGCAAAACATCACAATTCTTTGAAGAAGAAAGTCATCCGCCTGGGTGACTTTCTCCATCTTGGACGCATTCTGTTTCGGGATTAATCTAAAGATGCAATGCATGAATATACTCTCGCACAAGAATTGCTCGACCTTGTTTTGGAACAGGCCGGTTCCCGGCGGATCGTGCGGGTGAATATATGGATCGGCCCCTTTTCTGAGGAACGTGAAGAATCGATCCACTTTTTTTGGAAGGACCTGGCAAAAGGCTCACCAGGCGATGGAGCGATGCTCCACTTCGACCCTATCCATCCTTCCATGAAGTGCCTCGACTGCAGCGGTGCATTCCTTTATGACGATGAGGAAAGCGGCTGCCTGTGTGAGTTCTGTCATGGTTGCCATATGGATCTTCTGAACGGACAGGAAATACAGCTGAAAAGTATTGAGTTTGAATAAAAGATTGGCATGAGCAATCGAATGCGGCAGTTCGACTGACTCAGAACGCTGGAAATCATGGCCAAGCATATTTCAGTTACAGGTATCGTGCAGGGAGTTGGATTTCGCCCGTTCGTCTATGGACTGGCGACTCAGCTTAATTTGCGTGGCTGGGTATGCAGCACATCGGGAGGAGTGGAGATCCACGTCGAAGGCAGTTCCGTCGATGTAGACCGTTTTATTCAACGTCTTGAGGCAGAAAAACCTAAACTGGCACGAATTGACAGCATGCAGGTGCGCGCGGACGATACCCCGGGGGATATCAATACATTCGATATTTTGCCCTCCATCGACCGCCAGGACCTGTTTCACCCGATCCCTGCAGATATAGCCATCTGTCCCGAGTGCGAGCGTGACCTGTTCGACCCGCGCAATCGCCGTTATCTCTATCCCTTCATCAACTGCACCCATTGCGGGCCGCGTTTCACCATCATCAAGAACATTCCCTACGACCGGGCGAATACGACGATGGCCGAATTCGGGATATGCGCGCAGTGCAGCGCCGAATACGGGAACCCGCTGGACAGGCATTTCCATGCCCAGCCGATCGCCTGCCCGGACTGCGGCCCGTTCGTCGCCCTGCGTGAGATCCATCCGCAGTTTAGTCACGCCCGATTGAAGATCAGCAGCTTTGACTGCCGCACTTCTGCCATCTTCAGAGCGCGCCGCCTGCTGCGGGAAGGGTATATCCTCGGCGTCAAGGGACTCGGCGGCTTCCATCTGGTATGTGATGCCTCCAATACCCTGAC
>DATAKV010000057.1:0-2026 GCA_036261375.1 Anaerolineales bacterium | reverse complement strand
GGATCACTTGATCTCAGCACCACAGGTTTTCCACGGGGTAGAAGCAATCGTACTGAGGCGGGTGGTTCCTCCGGTTGCGGAAGGCTGGTCTGTGAGAACGATGGGCCGGGGCCTGTTGATCTTTGTCCTGCTCCTGAGCGTGTTCCAGATGCATAACCTGCTCTCCTTGCGCGGCTGGCGCGAGCGCGCCCGGGGCTGGTCATTCACCAGGAGGACCTGGGATATGGTAATCAGTTTCTTGATCCCCACCGCGATCCTACTTTTTGTGTTTGGTCAGGTCAAGACGTATATGGGATACAGGTTCAACTTTACGTATCAAATGATCACAATGTTCCGTACATTGCCCGATATTACGGTCCTGATGATCGTCGGTTCGCTGCCCGACTATGTACAGGGATTCATCAAGCTGTACTGGGTGTTTGAGGGCAGGATCAGGAGGACAAGGTCGATCCCAGTCCTGGAGGACAAAACATGGCAACAAACCTGATTGACCGGAAACGCATTTTCGTTTTCATCGTGTTTGCATTTGGCATCGCCTGGCTCGTGGCGCTGGCGATCTATCTGACCGGCGGTCCGGCGGGGAGTCCGTTTATCCTTCTGCTTCTCGCTGTGGGTTATATGGGCGCGCCCGCGTTTGCGCATATTCTCACGCGGCTTGTAACACGAGAAGGATGGCAGCATCTCTATTTGCGACCAAAGTTTCGCCAGAGCTGGCGCTACTGGCTCCTGAGCTGGATCGCGCCTGCCCTGTTCACATTTGCAGGCATGGCCGTGTTCTTTGCGTTATTCCCGCAGTTCTATGACCCCTCTCTGTCGGCGGTTCGCACTTTGATGGAGAATTCTGCCGGGGGAACCGGTCAGCCAGTCCCGACAATGAGTCCCTGGTTCGTGATCATCTCGCAAACGATCACGGCTCTGCTCATCGCGCCGATCTTGAATGCCATTCCCATTCTGGGCGAGGAATTTGGCTGGCGCGCTTATCTGCAGCCCAAGTTATTGCCGCTCGGCGAGCGAACGACCATGGTCTGGATGGGGTTGATCTGGGGATTGTGGCATGCGCCGCTCATCGCCATGGGCCACAACTATGGTCTAGAGTATCCGGGCGCGCCCTGGCTTGGGATCCTCGCCATGACCTGGTTCACATTCGTGTTCGGGACGTTCATCGGCTGGGCCACGCTGCGCGCAGGGAGTGTGTGGCCGGCAGTCATCGGACACGGTGCGCTGAATGGCATCGCTGGCATTGCATTGTTTTTCATTCAGGGAAATCCAAGTCTGGTGCTGGGTCCTTCCATGGTGGGATTCATCGGCTCCCTGCCAGTTGCCCTGGTTGCGCTTTTAATCCTGCTGAACCGTAACGCCCTGAAACGGCAGTCTGTCGATTCCCGGCCTCACGTGGAAGGTCTGGTCACCGGCAACAATACATGACCTGTTAGAGAGAATAGATCACAAGGAGTTTGAGATGAATACAAAAACAGAAGGCACGATCATGATCCTCGCTGCGCTGCTGGTCCTTTTCAGCGCCATGCTGGACCCGCGCGTGTCTGTTGCAATTTCTATGGTTGCGCTCGTGGGACTTGGAATCTACCGTCTTATGCATACAAACCGGTAGGCTGACCTTGACTCACATCCTTATGATTTGCTTGCGCCAGTTGCTGTCTGACGGAATTCACCTGGAGGCAGTATGAAACACTTCCATCTTGGATGATTCGCTCGGTCTGTATGGAGTTTCACTGCCTGCGCGCCAGCTGCCCCGACAATTACGCCATCGGTTTCACCGGTTCTGGATACGCCTACCCCGGCGCCCGTCCTTCCCACGCCGACGGTGCAAGCCTATCAATCCATCAATACAATCAAGATCCCTGCCCCTGCGCTGGCAGACAACCTGGTCGGCCAATCCACAGAACGGACCATCCAGGTCTATTTGCCGCCATCCTATAAGGACTCCGAAAAACGATATCCGGTGGTTTATTATCTACCTGGCTTCGGCGACACCAGCATGTTCGGGATCGCGCTGCCGGGAAGTGTA
>DATAKV010000539.1:0-3628 GCA_036261375.1 Anaerolineales bacterium | reverse complement strand
AATGAAAGCCCTTCGTCTAACGCTGCTGCTTCTGGTCTTCGTGGTCTCTGCCTGTGGTGTGATCGCTCCTGCGCCCGAGCCCACCCCTGTCCCCTTGCCGCCCCCCCAGCATGTGGAGAGCGCCTTCCAATGGCTGGAAACCCATGCCATGCTGAAGGACAACGTGGACTGGGCTGCCCTGCGCAGCGATACAGCCGATCTCATCGCGGCGGCACAAACCACGGCCGATACCTATCCTGCCATCTGCAGCGCCGTACGGCAGTTGAAGGATGGCAATGCCTGGCTGCTTGTCCCGGATCTGGAAATCCCCCGCTTTTATACTGGATACCAAACACTTTATCCGGACAATAAGACCGTCATCAGCATCGACCCGGACAGCCCGGCCGAAAAAGCAGGCCTTCAGGTGGGCGACCGCATCGAGCAGGTCAACGGCCAGCATCCGCTCCCCTACGAAGAAACGGACGGCTATCCACCCTGCAACACCAGGGAGCCCGACACTTCCACCGAAGAGAAGCTTCTGATCCAGCGCAGTGGGCAATCCATGCAGATGACTGTCGCTCGGAACACGATCGCAGCCGGCACGGATCCCTATCGTCCTCCCGGCGGCCGGAGCCTGGGCGAGGAGACCGCCGGTATTGGCTACATCGAGCTGACGTTCGAATCGGGCACACATCTTCAATATCCGACAGATGTCCAGAAGCTGATGAGAAACATGGACCGGACAGCGGTCTGCGGCTGGATGTTCGACCTGCGGCGCATCCCGGGCGGCGATGTCTGGTCATACATTGCGGCTGTTGGTCCCGTTCTCGGGGAAGGCGACCTGGGCGGGTTTGTCTACAGCGATGGCCGGCGGGAAGGATGGACCTATCGCAACGGTGAGGTGTTCTGGAATAATGAACACCGCTACGAGAGCGAAATCGACGGCTCGGTCTACAAGCCAAAACGCGTCACCCCCGTTGCGCTGCTGGTCAGCCCTGCAACTCAGGCGGCCGGCGAGCTTTTGCTGGTTGCCTTCCAGGGCAGAGCGGAGATGCGCTCCTTTGGGGAGCCTACCCGCGGGCTGCCCACCCTGGTCACGCATACCAAGCTGAGCGACGGCTCCCAACTGCTGGTGAGCGGCGCCAATTCGTTCGACCGCAACGGGATCATTTACAATGGCCCCATCACGCCGGATGTGCTCGTCGAGATGGACTGGTCGACGTTCGGCACAGAACAGGACCCGGTCATCCGGGCGGCCATGGATTGGCTGCACTCCCAGTCCGCCTGCATGCAAGAATAGTACTCATGGAACAAGCGTCCACCCCATCTGCAATCGGCACTCGCCTGGCCTGGCCCTGGCTGCTTCCGCTCCGTATGCTCTGGCTGGCTTGTTCGCTTGCTGCCCTGGGGTTGTTCATCGCCGGCCTGCCGCTGCGTGCCCGGGAGATCCACGGCCTGTATCGAGGCGACATACAGGCATTCCCGTATAGCAACCAGACAGGCGAGATCCTCTTATCCCCCCAGACGGGTTCTACAGCTTCACGGGCGGGCCTGCTCGAGGGCGACATACTGCTGGCGGTGGATGAGGTCGAGATCGCTTCACTGGAGCAGGCGGATGCTCTTCTCAGCGGGGAGATCGGGACCGATGTAACGATCAACGTGCGGACCGGCAGTTTTCCGGCGCGCACACTCACGGTCACGCGCCGGAGCGAGGCGGGCAGCCTTCTCCTGGGATTTGGGTTATCCAGCCAGTTTGCAGTGATCTTCGTGCTGGCGGGCGAAGTCCTTTTGATGGTGCTGTGCCTGGGTGTTGCCGGGGTGATCTTCCGGTATCGCTCGGATGACTGGATTGCATTATTCGCCGCTCTCGTGATGACCGTGGTCCTGGTGGGAGCTTCCTTGCCGGTCCTGACCCTGACGAATAGTTTGCGCAGTGGTACCTATCCGTATGGGCTGGATATCTGGATTGTCCTCGTCTTCAGCCTGCTGATCCTGTTCTTTTATCTTTTCCCGGCCGGACGGTTTCCCTCCCACCTCATCGCTGGACTTGCCCTCCTGCTCGGGCTGTGGATGGTCCTGGGACTCCTGGATCGTTCCCTGCTCCCGTGGTACCTGCCGCGTTCAACCTATATATCCGTCGTCCTGGGCTGGGTTCTCACAGGCGTATTTTCACTGGGATATCGCTACCGGCAGTCGGGCGCGAGACAACGAGAGCAGATCCGCTGGATCGTCTGGGGAGCGGGGGCAAGTGCCGTGGGCTTGATTCTGCAGGTCATTCCGCTTCTTTTTAACCCGGAAGGCTCCACGCGTCTCTTTTACGATTTTGTACTGTACCCGCTGGGGCAAGTTTTCAAGGCATCCCTGCCCTTGTCGATTGCTTTCGCCATCCTGCGCTACCGTCTGTGGAATATCGAGATCATCCTCAATCGTGTGCTTGTCTATGGCTCGCTCTCCGTGATGACAATGCTGGGGTACCTGGGAGCCATTTTTGTGCTGCATGTCTTTTTCACCGGATTGTCCAATCCGGTTATTTCCTTCATCGCAACGGGGCTGGTCGCGATCCTGTTCGAGCCCCTTCGGCAGCGCCTGCA
The DNA here is from genome assembly GCA_036261375.1 of Anaerolineales bacterium. GTDB lineage: Bacteria > Chloroflexota > Anaerolineae > Anaerolineales > Villigracilaceae > Defluviilinea. The sequence continues at coordinate 1,058 of DATAKV010000539.1, read as the reverse complement.
GCGAGCGGTCAACCGCTGGATGTACGGGGAGCGCGACGATCCGTATGCCGTGCTCTCACGGCTGGTGAGGACCCTGGAGAACACTCCCTCTGCCGGTGACGTGCTCCCCTCGATCGCCGAGGCCATCGGTCATTCGCTCAAGATCCCCTATGTGGCCCTCTGGCTGGACCAGGATGGGCAGGAAAAGCTGGCGGCTTCGTATGGCATCGAGACAGCCGATCCGGTTTCCTTTCCGCTGGTTTATCAGGGCGAAACGATCGGCAGGCTCGACGTGGCACGCCGCGCACGAGGGGAGGAATTCTCGGAAGCGGACCGCCGCCTGATCGAAAACATCGCCCAGCAGGCCGGGTCGGCCGCCCAGACGGTCCGCCTGAATGCGGAGCTGGTCCGCTCGCGGGCCCAGATCGTCAACGAGCGCGAAGACGAGCGCCTGCGCATCCGCCGCGACCTGCACGACGAGCTGGGACCGATGCTCGCCGCCCAGGGATTGAAACTGGCAGCGGCGCGGCAGGTGATCCGCACCCGGCCCGAAAAAGCGGAGAGCCTGGTAGACGATGTCCTCCAGCAAAGCCAGAAAACGGTTGCAGATATCCGCCGCCTGGTGCATGGCCTGCGTCCGCCGGCGCTCGACCAGCTCGGACTGGTGGAAGCGATACGCGACCTGGCGCGCAGTCATGAGGGCGGGCCGGCGCTTGAGATTTTCACGCCGCCGGAAGGACTGCCCCGGCTGCCCGCAGCCGTTGAAGTCAGCGCCTACCGGATCATCCTGGAAGCCTGGAACAATGTGTTCAAGCACGCCCAGGCAGGCCGCTGCATCGTGGTATTCCAGGTCGAGCAGGGGATGCTGGTCGTCTCCATTCAGGACGATGGTGTTGGGATGCCAAAGGAATACCGCTCCGGTGTGGGGCTGCGCTCGATGCGGGCGCGCGCCCAGGAGATCGGAGGCGGGCTGGACGTCGATTCGATCCGGCCTCATGGAACGTGCATTACTGCCAGGCTGCCGCTCTCTCCCTAAAGAGGTGGACCGAATGACCCCTATCAAATTGATGATCGCCGAC
>DATAKV010000034.1:0-3898 GCA_036261375.1 Anaerolineales bacterium | reverse complement strand
GTCAGTATCGTGTTGAGCATTTTCGCCTGGATCTCCCGCAACTATGCCACGAGAGCCGAAGGGGATGCTCGCGAAGCCCAGGCCATTGCGGTGACCAATGAGGCGCTGGCCGAGCAGAACGCCCAGATCGCCAAGGCCAATGAAGAGATCGCCCGCGAGAATGAGCAGGAGGCCAACGAACAGCGCCTGCTGGCGGAGGCCCAGCGGAGCATAGCCGAAGCCCAGCGAAGTATTGCCCAGGCGCAGAACCTGCAGATGCAGGCCGGTGAGCTGGATACCAGCACCCTGCTCGCCGTTGACTCGTATATGCGGGTCGCATCCCCCGATGCGGAGAGTTTGATCCGCAGCAATCTGAGCCTGCTGGCAAAACCGGTCGCTCACATGAATCAGGACGGGGCTATCTGGAACATCGAGTGGTCCCCGGACGGTGAGGTTTTCGTCACAGGCAACAGCCACGATCCTTCTGATGAGCAGGCCAGGAGCCAGGCCTGTGTCTACCAGGCAGGCGATGGCCAGGTGCTGTTCTGCAAAGAGCATGAAGACGACGTAACCGATGCCCTGTTCTCAAAGGATGGCCGCTACCTGATCACCGCCAGCGCCGACCGGACGGTCAAACTCTGGGATGCAACAAGCGGGGACCCGATCGAGGAGCTCAGCTTCGCAGGTCCGGTCCTCGACCTGGATGTCAGCGAAAGCGTGCTGGCCATTGGCCGGGCAGACAGCTTCTTGACCCTCTATTATTTCGATAAACCGGATGTGAAACCAGTCGACGTGGAGCAGGCCGATGGCGTGGGTACGCTCCGCTTCTCACCCAATGGCGACGTCCTGGCCTTTGCCATGCTGAACGGACAGGTCCGCTTCTGGCAGGCGCGCAGCAACTTCTTTTACAACGGGCCGCTGCACCCGCGCAGCTCCTACGCCGTCCTGGCCTGGAGCCCGGACAGCAGCTGGCTCGTCTCGGGCGGCAGTGACAGCGTAGCGCGGCTGACCAAGCGCGATGGCAGTCCCCAGCATGTCGTCCAGCACGGGGATTGGGTGGAGGGGGCCGCCTTCAGCCCCGATAATGAATGGTATGCCACGGCCTCCGATGACAACATCATCCGGGTCGTGGACCGGCTGACCGGCACCGAGCGCTTCCGCATGACCCATGACGACTTCGCCCAAAAGGTGATCGTCAGCGCCGACGGACAGTGGATCGCCTCGACGGGGTACGACGAGGTTGTCCGCATCTGGGACTCGGTCTCCGGCAGCCAGATGCTCGAGATCCCGCTCGACTCGACAGGGTCCGCCATCGCCTTCAACCCGGAGCGCACCCGCATCGTCGCCGCCGATGAAGACGGCAACGTCAGCATCTGGGATATTTCCATGCTGAGCGCACGGAGCCATACGATCGAGTTCACCGAATTCGTCCAGGAGGCGCGCTTCACGCCCTCGGGTGAGTACCTCATTGTCAACGCGGATGATTTCAACGTCTGGAAATTCCCGGCCGAACAGGTCGGCCAGATCAGCGACGGGTCTCAGGGTGAGATCATCCTGACCGCCGAGAGCCTGACGTATGATACGGCCATCAGCCCGGATTCGGAGTGGGTGGCGGTCGTCGAGCTGGATACCGAGAACGCCCAGAAGAACCGCGGCACCCTGGTTAGCGTGGACGGAAGCATCCAGTACCCGCTCGAGCACGGCGGGGAAGTCACCGGCGTGGAGTTTACGTCTGACAGTGAACATGTGGCCACCTCCGGCGTGGACGGCCTGATCCGCTTCTGGTCCACCTCGTCCGGCGAGTCGGCATTCGAGCTGGACAATTCCGAGAAAGTATATGCACTGGCCATCAGCCCGGCCGGGTCGCTGGCTGCCGCGGGCTTGGATAGCCGGACAGCCATCTGGGATGTGGACACACGGCAGTCCGTGACCGGCCTGGAGCAGGCAGGCGACATCGTCAGCCTGGCCTTCAGCGCCGATGGATCCCTGCTGGCCACGGGCAGCTCCGAAGGGATCATTCTCCTCTGGAGTGTGGACGGGAACACGTTGACCCAGTTGGACGGCACACTGTACATGGCCGGCTCGCCTCGTTATCTCTCCTTCAGCCCCGACCAGGAATGGCTGGCCGGCGGCGATGGCACAAACTTTGCCTACCTGTGGGATACCCGGACGCTGCAGGAGATGGCCCGCATCCCGCATGGCAATGCCGTCACGAGCGTTTCCTTCTCGCCCGACGGCACTCAGTTATATACCGTCTCACGCAAGGTGGTGCGCGCCTGGGATCTTTCCGCGATCCCACTCCTGCCCAGCGACAGGTTGATCGAGATCGCCTGTTCCTATCTAACGAGCGGCAGCGATGAAGAACTTAACATCTGCTCGAACGAAGCCATTGACCCTTAATTTGTTTACACCCTGTAATCCTGGACCAAGAACCGGAGGCAGCTCTCATGGAAACTGAAAAACCCAAGAATGTACCCATCCTGGATGTCGCCTGGACACGGGTCGCCCAGCTCGACGCCCTGTCGAAGAAGCGCTCCACCGGGCATCACCTCACACGCCGCTGGATCGCCATCCTTGGCGTCCTGGCTACGCTGTTCGCGATCCTCAGCCAGTTCTATCAGACCGACGCAAATGCGCAGGCCTATCCCCTGTTGAGCCTGGGGGCAAAGGCGCTGTTCGTTGCAACGCCGGTCCTGGCTTCGACGCTGGCCGCTTTTGCCACCAAGAGGTTTGCCAACGGTGACTGGCTGATCACCCGGGCCGGGGCGGAGGAGATCCAGAAGGAGATCTACTTCTTCCGCACCATCCTGCAGAAGAAGAAGTCCCGCCGCAGTTACCTGGAAAAAAGGCTGGCCGAGATCCAGCGCCAGATCTATAACGGCTTGAACGGTGAGTTTGCCTTCGAGGACTACCGCGGTCCCATCCCCCCGAACTATGATCCTAATGACCCAACAAGCGACCCCGGTTTCCACGATCTGACGGGCGAGGAATATTTCAAATACAGGCTAGAACACCAGCTGGATTGGCACAACCGGAAGATCAACCAGTTCCGGGATGAGCGCGATCGCCTTTCGGTCATGATTTTCGTCGCCGGCGCACTGGGAGCGGTCTTCGCGGCCTGGGGCGAGGGTCTGGGCATCTGGGTGGCGCTGACCGCCTCGGTGACCGCGGCGCTGATCGGCTGGCAGGAGCTGCGCAATATCGATGTCGTCGTCCGTAACTACAGCAAGGTCGTCATGGAATTGACGATCCTGAAGGATCACTGGCTTAACCTCGAGCCCGAGGAACGGTCGGCCGCCGAATTCTACAAGATGGTGCGCAGCTGTGAGGAAGTGTTGTGGGCGCAGAATACCGAATACATCCGGTCGATGCAGGAGGCGCTGCGCGACCATGACCTCGAGGAAGAGGCCAGCCTGGTCAACCGCGTCGTTCGTGAGTCGGTCGAAAGCGCCGAGCGCACCAAAGTGGCGATGCGCGAGGACCTGGTCCAGTTCACGACAGACACCCTGGCGGAGACCGAGCAGCGGGTGGAGGAAACCTTCCAGGCAGTGCTTGGGTCGCTGGCCGAGGAGGCCTCATCCGAGCTGGTCCAGAAGGAACTGGAGTCGATGACCCGGGCCATCCAGGATGTAGGGGAAAACCTGATCGAGCGCGCCTCCGCCTTTTCCTCCGCCCTGGCACAGATCGCCAAGGAATACGAGGATACGGAAGTCGGACGGGATACCAGCAAGGAAGAGCTTAACGCCATCCTGGCACGCTATCCCAAGACCTCTGAAATCAAGGGGTAATGGAGGAGAGCCTGATGAATACTGAAGAGCAGACCGCACAACCCACTTCGGATGCCGCACCCAAAGATGGAACACAGATCGGGCCGGTGAACCAGCCTCCCAGGCTGTCGGAAGAGTCGAATAAGATGTCC
>DATAKV010000538.1:0-3882 GCA_036261375.1 Anaerolineales bacterium | reverse complement strand
ACAGAGCGACATCTTCTACCAGTTCACGCCGACACAGCTGGAACTTGTCGCTAACCTGTGCCAGGAGGTTGTGTTCCAGAAGGATGACCTGATCTTTCGTGAGAACAGCAGCAGCAAGGAGCTGTACATCATCGTACAGGGTGAGGTGGATATTTTCGTGGACCCCTCCCTCGTCAGCTCGACACAGACCGAGGGTGAAAGCACGACGATTGCCACACTTCGAAGGGGACAATCATTCGGCGAGGTGGCGCTGGTGGATGAAGGATTAAGATCCGCTTCCGCCTGCGCTTCCCAGAAGGACACCCGGCTGCTCATCATCCCACGCGACAAGCTGATGATGCTTTGCGATACCTATCCGCAGCTGGGCTATCGCCTGATGTACAACCTGGCTGCCGACCTGGCCATGAAGATCAGGAACACCGATCTGCGCATCCGGGAACAGCTCCTTTATAAACCTCAAGAAAAAAACAAGTGAACCCGACCGAACCCTCTTGACCCTAGAACATATTTGCCTTACCATTGGCAACTAAGTTTTACCAGGTAATTCACAGGTACGAGAAAAAAGCCGCGACGTTTCCCGGCTTTATTTGTAATATCGGTACTTAATATTGTGAAAACCAACCGAGAGGAGGTGATGCCGACAAGCAAAGGCGTTGTCGACCGTATTGTTGTATCCGCCAAAAAGAGGATACGAAAGATGTTCACAAACTATTTCGGAGGAGAACGAAACATGAAACGCTTATTTGCTTTGCTTTCGCTGCTGGTGGTGGCAAGCATGCTGTTCGCAGCCTGCGCCCCCGCGGCGACCGAAGCTCCCGCCACGGAAGCGCCGATGACCGAGGCCCCCACGGAAGCTCCGGCGACCGACGCGCCCACAGAAGCGGCTACAGAACCATCCACGGGTGCATTCGAATGCACCGACGCGATCGGCTGTGTCGAAGTCGCCCCGGGTGAACCAATTCATATCGCCTACGCGCTGACCATATCCGGCGCGACCGCTTCCCTTGGCGATGACAGCCGCGGTGCCATTGAGATCGCCATTGCCGAACGCGGCGAAATTCTGGGTCACGAAATCGAGCTCACCGGTGAAGATGAACTCTGTAATGCAGAAGGCGGCCAGGCCGCCGGCACCAAGATCTCTGCCGATTCGACCATCGTCGGCGTGATCGGAACCAACTGCTCCAGCTCTGCCCGCTCTTCCATGCCGTTGATCTCACAGGCCGGCATGGTGATGATTTCCCCCTCGAACACCAACCCTGACCTGACCGATCCCGACCACCCCGATCATCATCCGGGTTACTACCGCACTGCTCACAACGATCTGTTCCAGGGTGCGGTTGCGGCCGAATTCGCCTATAACGAACTGGGCCTGCGCTCCGCCGCCACCATCCACGATGGCAGCCCCTACGCCGAATCCCTGCAGCGCGTGTTCGCTGAAGTCTTTGCCGAGCTCGGTGGAACGGTTACTGCCCAGGAAGCTGTGAATGTGGGCGACACCGACATGAAGCCAGTCCTCACCTCGATCGCGACCGGTGCTCCGGAGATCATCTACTTCCCGATCTTCGAGCCTGAAGGTCCATTGGTGGCCTCCCAGGCCAAGGAAGTTCCCGGCCTCGAGGATACCGTGTTGATGGGTGCTGATGGTCTGTTCTCGGATACGTTCCCCGAGGCAACCGGCAGTGCCGCAGTAGGCATGTACCTCTCCGGCCCGTACGTGGATGTCAATGATGAGGACTATGCTGCTTTCCTGCAGAAGTGGACCGACCAGATCGGCGGCGTCCCGCCCAGCGGCTTCCACGCCCATGCCTATGACGCGACCAACATCCTGCTGAACGCCATCGAGGCGGTCGCCGTTCAGGATGCGGATGGGACTCTTCTCATTCCCCGCCAGGCTCTACGCGATTCGATCACTTCCCTTTCGGGTTACGAAGGCCTGACCGGCAATCTGACCTGCGATGAGAATGGTGACTGCGCGACCGGCGAGGCGCTGGGTGTCTTCCAGCTCTCCGATGCCGAGGTTGGTGGCGCCTGGCCTCCTCCCGTCTTCTGGCAGCCGTAAGCACTCGGTTCGTGAATTGCTGGCATAGCCAGTTATAGAATACAGGAATGAGCCGGGCCGTTGTTGTGGGCACGTGCCCGGCTCATTCCTATCTACGAGGAACATGACATGCAAACATCATACCGAATCAAACGAATCAATTGGCCCGATCTCTTCATGTGGGTGGTTGGAGCGGCGCTTCTTCTTTTGATCATCGTTGGCACGTTCCTGACCCTCCAAAAAGGCAAGTATTCATCCAACCAATGGTTCGATCTGGCAGTGTTTGGCCTGGCCCAGGGAAGCGTTTACGCCCTGATCGCCCTGGGATATACACTGGTATACGGTATTTTGCGCATGATCAACTTCGCCCACAGCGAGATCTTCATGGGCGGAGCCTTTATTGGCTACTTCGTTGCCACAAGTATGCAGCGTTCGGGCTTCATCCAGGAGAATCCCCTGCTGGGCATAATCATCATTTTCCTGGTTGCCATGGGAACATCCATCCTGCTGGCCGTACTCCTGGAGCGAATTGCCTATCGGCCCCTGCGCGGCGCGCCTCGCCTGGTACCACTCATCACGGCGATCGGCGCGTCTTTCTTTTTACAGTATACGTTTCGCGGCCTGTTTGGCACACAGACCCGGGCTTATCCTGAGATCGACTTTATCCGGGGCACCTGGGTTATATTTGGAAACTTCCAGATCCAGAAAATCCAGGTCGTCGTGATCATTGCCGCGGCCTTGATGATGGCCTTCCTCCATTTTTTTGTCCAGTATACGAAGACCGGCAAGGCCATGCGGGCGGTCTCCGAGGATAAGGCTGTGGCTGCCCTGATGGGCATCGACGTGGATGCAATCATTGTCCGGACGTTCGTCCTGGGAGCAGCGCTGGCCGGAGCCGCCGGTGTGCTCTATTGTTTTATGTTCCGAATTGTTACGTTTACTATGGGCTTCATACCGGGGATCAAGGCGTTCACTGCGGCGGTCCTCGGAGGAATTGGCAACCCGCCCGGGGCTATGCTGGGCGGATTGTTCCTTGGAATCTTCGAATCCCTGGGACCCACCCTTTTCCTGGACGGGCTTGGGATCGCAGCGCCCTACCAGCTCAAGGATGTGATTGCCTTTACCATGCTTGTCATGGTTCTCATCTTCCGCCCAACCGGTATTTTGGGAGAGCGGTTGGGCCGTACCAAGGCATAAGGAGCCTGCCATGTTAAACAACGCTCAAATGAACTGGCAAAAGACGCTTCGATTGGGGCTGATCGGCGGCCTGGTGGGGATCCTGATCGCCCTGGTCGGCATGGTGGAATCCTTCGACAAGCGCGACATCATCGCCGGTGTCATCACCATGGGGCAGACTTTACTTCTTCTGGCGGTACTTGTCACGGCCTACTTTGCCGCGACAAACTCCGCCCGTGCCACCAGCCCTTTAAGCATCCTCTCAGGTGTTATAGCTGGCTTGATTTTTTCGCTGATGCTTGGCCTGCTTGCTCTGGCTATCGAGAACTTTGACCTGCGCCCGGTCCTGGTAAACGCCTCACCCCAACTGGTCAGGATCCTGACCTTTGAAGAAGGGCTCCCTGGCGGCCTGGTCAATCTGTTCTTAATGGGTGTCGTGATCGGCGCAGTTGGAGGCGTCATCCATATGCTGCCAGCCAGGATTCGAAGTGCTGTCACCCTGGGGCTGGCCGTAGTGGCGTTCATCGGTCTGATGCAGGAGATCCTGCAGGTCACGCTGCGCAGCGTACCTGCGCTCGATGATGGACTTACCTGGATGTTCGGCCGCGGCACCGAAAAGGGGGTTTCGGCGGCAGGCGCAATCGTCATCTTTATCGTCACCGTCGTCT
>DATAKV010000031.1:0-8018 GCA_036261375.1 Anaerolineales bacterium | reverse complement strand
CACGATGGATGTGACCGGCAACATCACCCTGCCGGAGGGCGTGGAGATGGTCATGCCGGGTGACGATGTCAACCTGACCGTCGAGCTGATCGTGCCCGTCGCTCTCGAGCAGGGCTCCAAGTTCGCCATCCGTGAAGGCGGCCTCACCGTCGGCGCTGGCGTCGTTACTAAGATCCTCGAATAGGTGCAGACATGACCAAGCAAAAAATTCGCATCCGGCTCAAAGCCTACGACCATCGTGTTCTTGATCAGTCTGCAAAACGAATCGTTGAAACAGCAGAACGCAGCGGCGCACATGTTGTCGGTCCCGTACCCTTGCCAACCAAGATGGAACGGTTTACAATACGACGCTCGACTTTTATCGACAAGGACTCGCATGAGCATTTCGAGATCCGCACCCACAATCGTCTGATCGATGTTCTGGACCCGGACTCGAAAACCATCGACATGCTGATGCGCCTGAACCTGCCTGCAGGTGTCGACATCGAAATAAAAATATAACAAGTCGTTACTGGAGAGTAGAGACTGCACGATTTCTCTACTCTCTAATTTCGACAGCACAAGAACGGTGCTGCCCGGGATGATACAAATAGAACATCCCGCCAGGTCGTTTACTGTGCTGCCCGGAGATGATGCAGCCTAAGCCCAGGCTGACAGTCTCAATAAATTCTTTGAAGGAGCAAACTGAGCATGTTAAAAGGGCTTATTGGAAAGAAGATCGGCATGACCCAGATCTTCGATGAGCAAGGCGTCGCACATCCTGTGACGATCATCGAAGCTGGGCCATGTTACGTTACCCAGGTTCGTCTTCCCGAACGCGATGGGTACGCGGCGGTCCAGCTGGGATTTGGCGAAATCCACCCCAAGAAGCTGGCTGCCGGTGAGCTGGGCCACCTGAAGGCCAACAATCTTTCACCTGTGCGCTTCCTGCGTGAATTCCGCACGAAGGACGAAGCCAATGTCGGTGACAAAGTAACCGTCGACGTGTTCTCGGTCGGTGAAAATGTAGATGTGATCGGCACCAGCAAGGGCAAGGGCTTTGCCGGATCGGTCAAGCGTCACCACTTCAAGGGCGGGAAGAAGACGCACGGCCAGTCGGATCGCCATCGCGCCCCTGGTTCGCGCGGCTCTGGTACAACACCCGGCCGCGTATTCAAGGGCTCACGCGGCGCCGGACATATGGGTAATGAACGTGTCACCGTCCAGGCGCTTAAGGTCGTGCTGGTGGATGCCGAGCGAAATCTGCTTGGCATTCGCGGCGCCATCCCCGGCGGCAAGGGCGGCCTGGTCGTGATCAAAGAAGCTCGGAAGCAGTAGCCGCTGAGGATATGGAGCTAGGTAATCATGAAAGTAGATGTTCTTAACATAGAAGGCAAAAAGGTCCGCGAGGTGGAACTCCCCGCCGCGATCTTCGAAGCCCCCATTAATGTTGACCTGATGCACCAGGCTTATGTCCGTCAGATGGCGAACGCCCGTCTTGGCACGCATGAGACCAAGGTGCGCGGTGAGGTCGCCGGCGGTGGTGCCAAGCCCTGGAAGCAGAAAGGTACTGGCCGTGCCCGCCAGGGGTCCCGTCGTGCTGCGCAGTGGGTAGGTGGTGGACGCATTCACACCCCGCATCCCCGCAGTTATGAGCAGCGCATGCCCAAGAAAATGCGCCAGGCCGCGCTCCGCTCGGCCCTGTCGTCCAAGGCTGCCGAAGCCGGTGTGATCATAGTGGATGAGATCAACCTTTCTGAGGCGAAGACCCGCGTCATGGTCGATGCGCTGAAGAACTGGGTCGGACAGTCGACCGCCCTGATCGTCCTGGCGGAAAAGGATTCGGCATACGATGCTGTGATGCGCTCTGCCGGCAACCTGTCTGACACGAAGATCCTGCTCGCCGGTTATCTCAACATCCGCGACCTGTTCGGCTACGACAAAGTTGTCCTGCCGGTCAAGGCCCTGGATGCTCTGGTGACGAGCTTAGGATAGGAGATAGCAATGACCACGATTTATGATGTTCTCCGCCGCCCGCTGGTAACCGAAAAGACCAGTTACCTATCTGGGAAGCTGAACCAGTATGCCTTTATTGTTGCGAATGATGCCACTCGCACACAGGTCAAGGATGCCATCGAAACGCTCTATGATGTGAGTGTCGTGCGCGTCAATATTATCAATACCTCCGCCAAACGCGGGCGCCGGCTTCGCAGCCGCCGCCTGCTGGTGCGCAAGGCCGGCTTTAAGAAGGCCCTGGTCACCCTGGCTGAGGGCCAAACACTTCCACTCTTTGAAGGGGTGTCGTAATGGCTGTCAAAAAATACAAACCGGTAACTCCTGGCACGCGCGGGATGACCGGACACAGCTTTGAAGAAATTACCAAGTCCAAGCCCGAGCGCTCCCTGCTCGTGCCTCTGCGCAAGAGCGGCGGACGCAATTCCTATGGACGTGTTACGGTCCGCCATCGTGGTGGTGGTCACCGCCGCTTCGTGCGCCTTGTGGATTTCAAGCGCGACAAGCGCCAGATCCCTGCGAAGGTGGCGGCGATCGAGTATGACCCGAACCGCACGGCCCGTCTCGCCCTGCTGCACTATGCCGATGGCGAGAAGCGCTACATCGTCGCCCCGGTCGACCTGAAGGTTGGCGACACGGTCATGGCCGGCACGGGAGCCGAGATCCGCTCGGGGAACGCTCTCCCGATCGCGAACATCCCGGTCGGTACGCTGATCCACAACATCGAGGTCACTGAAGGCCGCGGCGGACAGCTGGTTCGCTCTGCCGGCGGCGCAGCCCAACTGCTCGCCAAGGAAGGCGATTTTGCGCAGGTGCGCATGCCGTCCGGTGAAGTGCGCCTGATCCGCCAGGCCTGTTTTGCAACCATCGGCCAGGTCGGCAACCTCGATCACGGCAATGTCAAGCTCGGCAAAGCCGGACGCAGCCGCCACAAGGGCATCCGCCCGACGGTCCGCGGCTCGGCGATGACTCCTCGCGACCATCCTCATGGTGGTGGCGAAGGCCGCCAGCCGATCGGTCTGCCCGGTCCGAAAAGCCCGTGGGGCAAGCCGACCCTGGGTTACAAGACCCGCCGCAACAAGAAGTCCGACCAGTATATTGTGCGCCGCCGCAGTAAGAAGAACCGGTAGTAGAGGTAGTTATGTCAAGATCACTGAAAAAAGGCCCGTTCATCGAGCCTAAACTGTTGAAGAGAATCGAAGCCATGAACCAGAAGGGCGAGAAGAAGGTCCTGCGCACGTGGAGTCGTGCCAGCGTCATCTTCCCCCAGATGGTCGGGCATACCATTGCCGTCCATGACGGGCGCCGCCATGTGCCGATCTACATTACCGAGAACATGGTTGGCCACCGCCTGGGTGAGTTCGCCCCGACGCGCACCTTCCGCGGCCACATGGCTGGCGAGAAGTCCGCGTAGGCTGAGGAGCGTATACCATGCAAGATATTCAAGCCCACCTGCGCTTCCTGCCGATGTCGGCCCAGAAGGTCCGCCTGGTTGTGGATCTCGTCCGCGGCAAGGATGCGAATAGCGCCCTGGAAATGCTCCGCTTTGTGAACAAAGCTGCGGCGTTGCCGGTCCGCAAACTGCTGGCCTCCGCTGTTGCCAACGCTGAGGAGAATTTTGGCGTCAGCCGTGACGATCTATACGTTGCCACGATTTTCGCCGATGAGGCTCCCACCCGCAAATGGCGCCGCTTTGGCGCCCGCGGTCGTTTCAAGCCGATACTTCGCCGCAATTCCCATGTGACGGTAGTGCTGCGTGAGCGCGGTTCGTAACCAGGAAAGAAGGAGATATTATGGGTCGTAAAGTTCATCCAATTGGCATGCGCCTTGGCATCAACCAGGGCTGGCAGGGCCGCTGGTTCGCCGAAGGTTCACAGTACCGCCAGCAGCTTCACCAGGATCTGGCCATCCGCAGTTTGCTTCAAGGGACCACATCCAAGGGTGGCGCGGCAAAAGATACCGATGTTCGCAAGCTCCGCATCGGACTGCCGGATTCGGTCAAGAACGGCAAGGCTGGCATCTCACGCATTGAAGTGGAGCGCTACCCTGGAAAGATCCGTGTAGCGATCCACACCGCCAAACCCGGCATCTTAATTGGCCGCAAGGGTGAAGGCGTGAAGAAGATCCGTGCCGCCCTCGAGACACTGGTCGGCAAGAAGGTCGATCTCGATATCAAGGAGATCTCCTCGCCTGATACCGATGCCGTTCTGGTGGCCCGCAATGTAGCAGACCAGCTCGAACGCCGCATTGCCTATCGGCGTGCGATGAAGCGTGCCATCCAGCAGGCCATGCGCCAGGGTGCCCAGGGCATCAAGATCATGGTCGGTGGACGCCTGGGTGGCGCGGAAATGTCCCGCGACGTCTGGTTGCGCGACGGTCGCGTTCCTCTGCAGACCTTGCGGGCGAACGTGGACTATGCCAAGACAGAAGCCAGCACTACCTATGGCCAACTGGGCGTGAAAGTATGGATCTACAAGGGAGAGGCCGTCCCTGAGACCGAAGAAAAAGCGGAGGCGACCGAGGGCGTCTACGTAAGCGAATAGCTTCCTAGACAAACAACGTCGACCCTGAAAGAGGTATTGATATGTTGATGCCAAAACGTGTAAAGTGGCGCAAGCAGATGCGCGGCCGCATGAAGGGCAAGGCCCTGCGCGGAGCCGAAGTCAGCTTCGGTGAGTTTGGTCTGCAGGCGCTGGAACCCGGCTGGGTGACCGCCCGCCAGATCGAAGCGGCGCGCCGGACGATCGTCCGCGAGATGAAGCGCCGCGGCAAAGTCTGGATCCGAATTTTCCCGGCCAAGCCGTATACCCACAAGCCGCCCGAAACCCGCATGGGTTCCGGCAAGGGCAATGTGGAATACTATGTGGCCGTGGTCAAGCCCGGGCGGATCATGTTCGAAGTCGGTGGTCTGGATGCGGATACTGCGATCCAGGCGCTGAAGAACGCCCAGTACAAATTTTCGATCAAGACCAAGATCGTAGCCCGCCCTGATGCAGGAGACCAGGCATGAAATCTGCAAAGACCAAAGACCTGCGCAACCTGAAACCAGGTGAAATTGAAACCAAGCTGACGGATGCCCGCGAGGAGCTGATGAAGCTCCGCTTCCAGGCGGTCTCCGGCCAGCTGACCGATACCAGCCGTTTGCGTGTCCTGCGTCGGGAAATCGCCCGTATGCAGACCCTGCTGCGCGAACAACCTGAGGCTGAATCTGCAGAAGGTGAAGCATGAACAATCGTCGTCGCATGACTGGTGTCGTCACCAGCAACAAAATGACCAAGACGGTTGTGGTCGAGATCACGCGTGTGTTCCGCCACCCGTTGTACCGCAAGGTCGTTCACTCCAGCAAACGGGTCAAGGCCCACGATGAGATCGGTTGCCAGATCGGCGACCATGTCCAGATCGTGGAATCCCGCCCGATGTCGCGTGACAAGCGCTGGGTTGTGGAAAATGTCATCAAGAAAGAGATCCGCACGGCGGATACCGGTGTTGCCGACCTGAAGAATGAAGTCTTGACCGAAGAGACGGAAGAGACCGAAGTGAAGGCAGAGGAATAGGCCATGATCCAGCATGAATCACGACTCAAAGTTGCCGATAATTCCGGCGCCCGCGAATTGCTGGTCATCCATGTACTTGGCGGTTCCACCCGCAGGTATGGCAGTATTGGCGATGTAGTGGTTGCCTCCGTCAAGTCTGCAACCCCGCAGGGCGGCGTCAAAAAGAGTGAGAAGGTGCGCGCCGTGATCGTCCGCTGTTCCAAGGAATGGCGCCGCGAAGATGGCTCCTACATCCGCTTCGATGACAACGCTGCCGTCATTCTGGATGCCGACGGTGTGAACCCCAAAGGCACCCGCATTTTTGGCCCCGTTGCCCGGGAGCTTCGTGAAAAAGGTTTCATGAAGATCGTTTCACTGGCTCCGGAAGTACTGTAGGGCAAGGAGTAATAGGAATGAGAGTAAAGATTCGCAAAGGCGACACGGTGGAAGTCATCAGTGGCCGCCTCGAAGATAAAGGCAAGCGCGGCGAGGTGATCAATGTCCTGCTGGACGATCGCCGGGTCGTGGTCCAGGGTGTGAACATCCGCACCAAGCATCAGAAGCAGGTCCAGACCCAGGCCGGCCGCAATATCAATCCGGGCCGGATCCAGTTCGAGGGAGCGATCGACATCTCGAATGTGATGCTGGTGTGCCCGAAATGTGGTGAGCCCACCCGTGTCGCCGTTCAACGCGACGAGGATGGTGCCCGCCGCGTGTGCAAAAACTGTCAGGCTCTTATTGATTAGCCGCGGAGTAACAAGCAATGAATCGAATGCAAGAAAAGTATAACAACGAGGTTGTCCCCGCTCTGCGCAAGGCGTTTGACCTGAAGAACGTTATGCAGGTCCCGCGCATTACGAAGGTTGTGGTCAACATCGGTATGGGCGAGGCCATGGACAATCCCAAGGCCATGGAAGCCGCGGTCTCCGACCTGACGACCATCACCGGCCAGAAACCGGTCATGACCAAGGCCCGCAAGAGCATCGCCAACTTCAAGCTGCGCGAAGGCCGCCTGATCGGAACCAAGGTCACCCTGCGCGGCGACCGGATGTGGTCCTTCCTGGACCGCCTGATGAACACCGCTCTGCCGCGCGTGCGCGACTTCCGTGGTGTCTCCGGCAACGCCTTCGACGGCCGCGGCAACTACACGCTCGGCCTGCGCGATCAACTGATCTTCCCGGAGATCGAGTACGACAAAATCGACAAACTGCGCGGCATGGAGGTCACGATCGTGACCACAGCCAAAGACGATGATCAGGCACGCACCATGCTGCAGCTGCTGGGCATGCCGTTCAGCAAGAAGGAAGCGTAAATTATGGCAAAGAAGGCTATGCAATATCGTGAAGAACGCCGGAAGTTCGCCAGCCAGGTGCGCAACCGCTGCACCCGCTGCGGCCGCCCGCGCGGGTATATCCGTCGTTTTGGCTTATGCCGCATTTGTTTTCGTGAACTGGCATTGCAGGGCAAGATCCCTGGTGTCATCAAGTCTTCATGGTAAGCGGGTGGAGGTACTAGCATGACTGTTATAGATCCGATCGCTGATATGCTGACCCGCATCCGCAATGGTGTGATGGCTGGTCATACGCTGGTGGCGCTGCCGAGCTCGAAGCTCAAACTTGAGATCGCCAAGATCCTCAAGGATGAAGGTTTCCTTGAAGGCTTCGAAGTGGCCGATACCGAACAATCGGCCCAGAAGGTTCTGCGCCTCAAGCTCAAGTATACGGGTGAGCGCCGTGAGCGCCGCCCGGTCATTTCCGGTATCGAGCGCGTGAGCAAACCCGGACGACGTGTTTACACCAAAAAGCAGGATATCCCCTGGGTACTTTCAGGAATTGGCGTTGCCATCATTTCGACCCCCAAGGGCGTCATGACCGGTACCCGTGCCCGACAGTTGGGTGTGGGCGGCGAGATTCTTTGCAAAGTTTGGTAGAAGGCAGGAGGTACTAAGTGTCTCGCATTGGACGATTACCGGTGGTCGTGCCGAACGGTGTACAGGTAAATGTACAGGGTTCGGACGTCCACGTCAAAGGGCCGAAAGGCGAAATGAAGCGTTCCTTTTCCTCGCTGATCGATATTGGGATCGAGGATGGACAGGTTGTTATCAAGCGTAGATCCGATAACGCCGCTGAACGCGCCCTGCATGGCACCACCCGGGCCGTGATCGCGAACATGATCCACGGCGTAAGTTCGGGTTTCGAAGTGCTGCTGCAGGTGGAAGGCGTGGGCTACCGCGCCGAACTCCAGGGAAAAGACCTGGCACTATTCGTGGGCTATTCCCATCCCGTCAAGATGGAGCCCCCGACCGGCATTTCCTTCGAAGTGGACCTGAAGGCCCGCCAGATCAAGGTGCTTGGCTATGACCGTGAGGTCGTCGGCCAGACCGCGGCGGAGATCCGCCGGGTCCGCCCGCCCGAGCCCTATCATGGCAAGGGCATCCGCTATGTCGGCGAGAAGATCCGCCGCAAGGCCGGCAAGGCCGGGAAAGGAGCCAAG
>DATAKV010000013.1:0-4012 GCA_036261375.1 Anaerolineales bacterium | reverse complement strand
TGATCATCAGCCTGGCGCTGTTCGGGTTTCTGGGGGCGGTGATCTCGTATTTGAGGGGTAGATAGTTGTTCCGCCATCACGACGAAGTAATCCTAATAGGAGGGCGGGCTTGCAGCCCGCCAATTCGGTGTGCACATGCAGCCGTCAGGCCGCAGGCCTGACCTACTTCTGATTAAAATAAAAAGACCGGCGATCCGGTCTTTTTATTCACAGATTGAAGATTAGTTCTGGCAGGAGCAAGAGCCGCCGCAGCCACAGCCGCCTTCGCCATGCTCGTGGCCGTGCGACTTGGCAGCGGGACTGTCCACCGCAAAGCCGGCGCCGCGGACGGGGTCGTTGACGAAGTCAACGGTCGCGCCGCGCAGGTAGTCGATGGAGACCTCGTCCACAACGACTTTGACGCCGTTGGATTCGAAGGTGGTATCGACGTCGCGGAAGTTGTTGTCGAGCGCCATGCCGAAGTTCACGCCGCAGCAGCCGCCCCCGGCCACGTAGACACGCAGGGCATAGCCCTCGAGATTACGCTCGGCCAGGATGTTCCTGACCGCATCCGCGGCCGCAGCCGACAGGGTGACTGTGGAAGTATCAATCGTAGTGATTGTTTTGGTATCGAGTTCTTCTAACATATTTTCTCCTTTGGAGATGAAAGTGGATATATCTTATCAAATTCAGGCAGGGCTGTCAACTCAGGTTGTTACCGGGGGTAGGGCATTCTCAAAGTAGGAAAACTTACAAGGGCATGTCATCCTCCCGAAGGACACCGCCCCGGTGCCTTTCGGGGGGGGTGACATGTAATTGGACTTTGAGAAATTCCTTTTACCGGGGGATAACTACGGCCTGTATCACCAGTGCAGATCGTTGGAACGGAAGGATTCTGGCAGCATCTCAAAGGTCCTTAGGAGAAGTCAGAAGAAATCAGAAGCGCCTATAGACATCTTATAGTCATCCTATAGTGATCCCTTCGATTCGTCATGTTTGGATGTATCGATTGGGGGTAACGTGTGTATGCTTTCCATTTTGCCTCGGTGCGTTTTTAGGCCCGTCAGGCTAAAAACCTGATCTTCTTTCACCGAATTTGGAAATGGGCAAACACTGATCTTCATAATACATGCCGGGTGCCAATGGGGCAAGGGTTAAACCCCGTGCAGTTGTATTACAGATTTGCAAAGGGGAGGATGTAACTTATGCTTACACATCCCATTCTTGACACAAGCCTCCTGGGCCTGTAAAATCCGTGTGCTGTGACGGGCGAGAGCCCATACATTTTAATCTCTTAGGAGGAGATCTCCCACATGAACTATATGGAAGGTATTTCCGGATTGGAACAAGCTGCAATCTGGGCTGTATTTGGAGTTGCATGGCTCGGGCTGGCCTATGCAATCTTTCTCAGGACCCAGATCCTGCGGGAAGACAAGGGCACCGAAAAGATGCAGGAGGTCTGGAACGCGATCAAAGATGGAGCGAACGCTTATTTGACAAAGCAGTTACGCTCCATTCTGCCGTTAATAGCCATATTGACAGTGGCCCTGTTCCTGTCAGTCTATGTGGTGCCTCCTACGCCGGAAGCGATCGAATGGCACTGTACCGCCGTCCAGGGCTTTGCAGGCGAGGCCGAGGTGGAAAGCTGTGTAGCCACCATGACGCCCACCGGTAACGCGGCTGCCTACGGCCAGGTGCAGCTGCTCATCGGGGTTGCGCGTGCGGTTGCCTTCGTGATGGGCGCCGGCTTCTCGCTGGCGGTCGGGCAGATCGGCATGCGCATGGCCGTCGAAGCCAATGTGCGCGTGGCCTCCGCCTCCCGCCGATCGTTCGGCGAAGCGCTGCGCATCGCCTACCGCGCCGGGACCATCACCGGTATGCTGACCGACGGCCTGGGCCTGCTCGGTGGGACGATCATCTTCATCATCCTGGGGATTGCCGCTCCCGATGCCCTGCTCGGCTTCGGCTTTGGCGGCACGCTGCTGGCGCTGTTCATGCGCGTGGGCGGCGGCATCTTCACCAAGGCAGCCGACGTGGGTGCGGACCTGGTGGGCAAGGTGGAAGCCGGCATCCCGGAAGATGACCCGAGGAACCCGGCCGTGGTGGCCGACCTGGTCGGCGACAACGTCGGCGACTGCGCCGGCATGGCCGCCGATATCTTCGAATCGTATGAAGTGACCATCGTCTCGGGCCTGATCCTGGGCCTGGCGCTCTGGCATATCACCGGCCAGCTCGAGTGGATCATCTTCCCGCTGGTCGTGCGCGGCATAGGTGTGCTCTCCTCGATTATCGGCACATACTTTGTCAAGGCGGGGAAGACCGGTAAGAGCGAGGATGCCATGCGGGCGATCTTCAGCGGCTTCCTGACCTCGGCCGTGATCTCGGCTGCCATGTTCTTCATCGCCGGTTACTTTTATTTGAACTCAGCCGAAATGAACGATTGGGGAGGCTGGTGGCGCCTGCCCACTGCAGTGGGCGTCGGCGTCCTGCTGGCGATCCTGATCGACCGCCTGACCGAATATTTCACCGGGACGCATGCCGCGCCCGTCAATGACATCAAGCGTTCGGCCGACACAGGGCCTGCGACCCTGATCCTCAACGGTGTCTCGGTCGGCTTTGAATCGTCCGTCTGGTCGGTGCTGGTGATCGCGCTGACGATCGTCGCATCGATCTTCATCTTCGGCACCATCCCCGGCGTCGACGGCGTGGCTCGGGCCACGTTCATCCTGTACGGCGTGGCCATGACCGGCATCGGCATGCTGACCCTGACCGGCAACAATGTGGCCATGGACTCCTTCGGCCCGATCGCCGACAACGCCAACGGCATCGGCGAGATGTCCTGGTCCGGCAAGACCGACAGGCAGACCCGCGAGGCCCAGCAGATCATGGCCGACCTGGACGCCGTCGGCAACACGACCAAGGCCATTACCAAGGGTGTTGCGATCGGCTCGGCGGTCATTGCCGCCGTGGCCCTTTTCGGTTCCTTCCTGGTGGACGTCTCGCGTGCCCAGACGGGCCTGGGCATGCCGGTTGAAGAGCAGATCCAGGCGATCGGCATCCGTGTGGACACACCCCAGGTCTTCGTGGGCATGCTGATCGGCGGCGCGCTGCCCTGGTTGTTCTCCTCCTTCGCCATCCAGGCGGTAGCCCGGGCCGCCTCCCTGATCGTCATGGAAGTCCGGCGCCAGTTCAAGCTGGGCGTGCTGGAGGGCAAGGTCAAGCCCGATTATGCCCAGGCGGTCAGCATCTCGACGACCGCGGCCCAGAAGGAGCTGGTCTCCCTGGCGCTGCTGGGCATCGTGACCCCGATCGTGGTCGGCCTGACCCTGCAGGTGGAAGCCCTGGGCGGCTTCCTGGCCGGCATCATCGTCTCGGGCCAGTTGCTGGCGGTGTTCCTCAATAACTCGGGCGGCGCCTGGGATAACGCCAAAAAACTGATCGAAGACGAGCCCCGGAGCATCGAGAATAATACCGGCAAGGGCTCCGAGCGCCACAAGGCCGGTGTGGTCGGCGACACGGTCGGCGACCCGTTCAAGGATACGGCCGGCCCCGCTCTCAACCCGATGATCAAGGTGGTCAACCTGGTCTCCGTGATCATTGCGCCGATCGTAGTGCAGTATGCTGGCGCCACCGGTACCACGCTGGTCGTGGTCTGGGCTGTAGCGCTGGCCCTGCTCGGCGTGCTTGCCTGGGCCGTCATGCGCTCCAAGGCGCCCGCGCCCGTGATCGCTGCCGCCAAGGCCCCTCCCGCCCTGGCGACCTCATCGCCGGCCGCGGCCGTCCGCAAGACAAATGGCAAGGCCAAGGCCAAGAAGTAAGGCTGGATTACAAGTGAATTTCATAAGCCCAACTCCATCGGAGTTGGGCTTATCATTACTACAGTCATTGCGAGGAGACTGCTTCGCTACGCTCGCAACGACAGACCTGTATTCATGAAACCCATCCAACGCAGTGAGCTTGCTACGCTGATCCTCGCCGCCGCCATCCTGCTGGGGGCCTTTGTGCGCTTCAACCCGTCCTCGCTGGCGGGGTA
>DATAKV010000010.1:0-11743 GCA_036261375.1 Anaerolineales bacterium | reverse complement strand
ATTGGAGATCCCTGCCAGTGAGTCGAGCTCGGCCTGGCAGGCGGGGCACTCCGCCAGATGTGCCTCTGTCTCCTGGAGACGACTGCCGCGCAGCTCACCATCCAGATAGGCGTTCAGCCATTCATGCATATGTTTGGGCATCCTCTGCCTCCATTTCTCCTAAAAATCCCGGCTCCAGCATTTTCTTGAGTAACCTGCGTGCGTAATTCAAGCGGGACATGACCGTTCCAAGGGGGATGTCGAGCGCATCCGAGATCTCATGATAAGACATTCCTTCATATTCCCTGAGCACCAGTACAGCCCGGCTGGCCTCGGGCAGAGAGAGGACCGCTTTTTGAATGAAGGCGACCTGTTCTTCGCGGGATGCGACTGCTTCCGGGCCAGGCGCTCGATCCTGCAGGGGCATGTCCTCCAGGCTGCCGGGCAGGATCTGCTTGTTCCTGCGCAGCATGTCGATCGCAGCGTTTACCGCGATCCGGTACAGCCAGTTGCGCAGGGACATGCCCAGGCGGTAGGAGGGCAGATGCTGCCAGGCCTGGAGAAAAGCCTCCTGGGCGGCATCCTCTGCTAGCTGGAGGTCGCCGCACATGCGGAAGACCACGCGGCTCACACCCCTGGAATGCAGGCAGACCAGCTCGCTGAATGCACTGCGGTCGCCGTGTTGGGCGCGCAGTATGAGCTCTTTTTCGTTGACTGCCGGCTGGGATGGTACCTTGAAGCTTTGCATCGTCACTCTATATACGTGCGATGGGCGGTTTTTATTCGAAATAAGCCGCCCAATCTTAATTTTGCATTTCAGGGACCCACGGTTCTGCAAGGGTGTAAAATTCAATTAAATCGACTTTCCAAGCTCAATTAGAGGAGGCTCCTGTGACCGCGAAATTGACCTGGTATGGGCACGCTGCCCTTGGGCTCGAAACGGGCGGGTTTAAAGTTGTCGTCGATCCCTTCCTGAACGGGAATCCTGCCGCATCCATTGCCCCGGATGCCGTCGAAGCGGACTACATCCTGATTAGCCATGGCCACGGCGATCACGTCGGCGACACGCTCTCCATCGCCCAACGGACAGGCGCGATGGTCATCAGCAACGACGAGATTGCCAACTGGTTTGCCAGCCAGGGGCTGCAGAAGACCCACGGCCAGCACCTCGGCGGCGGATACCGGCATCCCTTCGGCTATCTCAAGCTGACCTTTGCCATCCACGGCTCGGCCCTGCCGGATGGCTCGAACGGCGGCAATCCCTGCGGATTTTTACTGACAACCAACGAGGGCGAGAAGATCTACCTGGCGCAGGATACAGGCCTGTTCGGCGATATGCGCCTGATTGGGGAGGAGGGTCTTGACCTGGCAGCCCTTCCCATCGGGGACAACTACACGATGGGCCCGGACGATGCGCTGCGGGCCGTCAAATTCCTGGAGCCGAAGGTGGTCATCCCCATCCACTACAACACCTTTGACCTGCTCAGGCAGGATGAACATGCCTGGGCAGAACGAGTCCAGACGGAAACAAGTACGAGAGTCGTGCTGCTGAAGCCCGGGGAAAGCTATTCGCTCTAAATCTAAATAAAGGTTACAAATATATCTATAAAAATTGACTCGATGTAGTGTTTATGCTAGGATACACGTAGTTTCTGCGTCCTTCCTGATTATATTTACCGGCTGAGGATTATGAATGGTTTTGTGAAACACCTGTTTTGATAGTCACTTTGAAAAATCATCGCGCGTGCGCGGTGGTTTTTTGTTTTCATTTTCATCTCAATAGAGGAGTTGAGTCATGAAACAACAAAAATTAAATAACTTGATATCGAATGGGGTGGTGATTCTGGCGTTGTTGTTGAGCTCATTTGCATCTTTGGGACAGACAGGGTCGGTCAAGGCCGATCATACACCTGAGCCCTCGAGCGTTACCGTAGCAGGGTCTTTGCAGAGTGAGCTTGGATGTCCTGGCGACTGGCAGCCGGACTGTGCCAGCACGCACCTCACCTACGATGCAAACGATGGTGTCTGGCAGGGAATGTGGTCGGTGCCAGGTGGGAATTGGGAATACAAGGCGCCACTCAACAACGGGTGGACGGAAAATTATGGAGCAAACGCTCAACTGGATGGAGCGAATATCGGTCTCAGCCTGGCCGCTGGTGAGGATGTCAAGTTCTATTATGACCATAAAAGCCACTGGATTACAGATAACAAGAACTCGGTGATTGCCGTATCGCCGGGCAGTTTCCAATCGGAGCTGGGTTGTTCCGGCGACTGGGATCCAGGCTGCCTGCGATCCTGGTTACAGGACCCGGATGGTGATGGGACCTATGAGTTTGAGACCACCTCCCTCCCGGCCGGCAGCTATGAAGGTAAAGTTGCCCTCAATGAGAGCTGGGATGTGAATTACGGTGCGGGCGGAGTACAGAATGGGGCCAACATTCCGTTCACAGTAAACACATCAGGCGATATAGTAACCTTTAGTTACAACGCCGAGTCGCACGAGCTAAGCATCAGCGTAACGAGCACGGGTCCCAAACCTGACAATAATGTGGAGTGGGACGGCTTGCGCCATGATTCGCGCGATCCTCTCTACCGGACGCCGGACGGCGCGGTCCCGGCCGGGACTCCCGTCACGATCCGCTTCCGGACCTTCCATGATGATGTGACAGGCGTCAACTTGCGGGTCTACAGCCTGAATGCCAATGGACAAACGGTCATTCCAATGACGCTGGCCGCCTCGGACGTCTCGTGTTATCAGGACGGCCTGGAAAACTCCACCTGCGATTACTGGGCAGCCACATTGCCGAACACCGAGCCGAACAACTTCTGGTATCGCTTCTTCGTCACCGACGGCTCGGACACGGACTACTACGACGATAACACCTCCGCCCTGGATGGCGGCCTGGGTGCCCCGACAGACGATCAGGAGGATCACAGCTTTGCGCTCATGGTCTACGAGCCGGACTTTGTCTCCCCCAACTGGGCGAAGGACGCCTTCATCTACCAGATCTTCCCCGACCGTTTCCGTGACGGCCGCAGGGACAACAATGCCGTGACCGGCGACATCCGCTACGATGATCCGGTGCTGCAGCTCAACTGGGGTGTCCTGCCCGAAGGCTACTGCCGCAATTACGCCGATGCTGACGGTACCACCTGTCCCTGGCGCTTCGACGACACACCGCCCGATTGGAGCCCTGAAAAGGAAGGTCCGCGCGGGCGCGATTACTTTGGCGGCGACCTGCGAGGTGTGGACCAGTACCTGGATTACCTCCAATCCCTGGGTGTGAACACGATCTACTTCAACCCGATCTTCGATGCCGGCTCCAACCATTCCTATGACACCCAGGATTACTACCGCATCGACCCATACTTCGGTACGCAAAGGGATTGGCAGAACCTAGTCCGGCATGCCGACCAGCGGGGCATCCGTATCGTGCTGGACGGTGTGTTCAACCACCTCTCCTCCGACAGCCCGATCTTCGATCGCTATCACCATTACACGACCGTGGGTGCCTGTGAATCGCTGGCCTCGCAGTACCGCTCATGGTTCTATTTCCGGGATGTCCCTGCGGGGACCGGCTCCTGTGTGGGCAGCGATGGAACACCCAATGCGGCCACCTATGATGGCTGGTTCGGGTTCGACAGCATTCCGGTCATCAACAAATCCCTGCCTGAAGTACAGGAATACTTCCTGACCGGAGACAACAGCGTTTCACGCTACTGGCTCAGGCAGGGCGCTTCCGGCTGGCGTATGGATGTCTCCGGCGACCCGAGCTTCCCGGATGGCTACTGGGAGATCTTCCGCGATGTGACAAAGGAGACCGATCCCGATGCGTTGCTGATCAGTGAGACGTGGCAAAAAGACACCACCCTGCTGCGCATGCTGCGCGGCGACCGGCTCGATACCACCATGAACTACCGCCTGCGGGATGCCGTGATCGGCCTGCTTGCCCCTGGTAGTTTCGATTCGAAGGGCTTCGCCGACAGCGGACGGGTGATCGAGCCTTCAGAGTTCGCGGCGCGCATTGCCTCGATCCGTGAAGACTATCCGGATGCAGCGTACTATTCGTTGATGAACCTGCTGGACAGTCATGACACGGAACGCCTGCTGTGGACACTTACACCTGCGGGATCAGAGACCCGCGCCGACAAGGAATTCAATGCCGCCAACCTCGCTGCAGGCAAGCAAAATCTCCAGATCGCATCGCTGATCCAGTTCACCATGCCCGGTGCGCCTACCGTGTTTTACGGAGACGAAGTCGGTTTGACCGGCGATGACGACCCGGACGACCGCCGCACCTATCCCTGGGCCGACCTGGGCGGCTCGCCGGACCAGAATCTGTTCGCTCACTACCAAACCCTGGCAGACCTGCGCGCCGACAACGCGGTCCTCACCGACGGTGACATCCGCATCCTGCTGGCAGACGATGCCACGGATGTAGTCGCCTATGGCCGCAAAACAAACGACCAGGCCGCTGTGATCGTGGTTAATCGTAGCGACCAGGCCCAGTCTGGCCCCATACCTGTTGCTGGATATCTGCCCAATGGGACAGTGTTGCAGAATGCCTATGCCGTGGGCGACAGTGGACCTGCCTCGGTCACTGTTGAGAACGGTGTGATCACAGGGACGATCGGTCCAAAGAGCGCCTGGCTGCTGCTTACGGATACGATCGATCTTCAGCCGCCTGCTGCACTCGGCAATCTGCATCTGACGGCCGAGGGCAATGGCGAAGTGAGCCTGGCCTGGGATGGAATTTCCGGCGCAGAGGGTTACAACATTTATCACAGCCCGTTAAGCGGCGGGGGCTTTGTCAAACTCAATTCCAGTCCGGTTAGCGGGACGAGTTTCACCGATACCGGCCTTCGCAATGCCCAGACGTACTTCTATGTGGTGACAGCACTCGATACAGCTGGAAATGAGAGCATCTATTCGAACGAGGTGAGCGCCGTACCGCATTACACGATCGGCTGGGCGAACCTGCAATGGCCGCCGACCATGACTCATACGATCAGCGCCGTTAACCGCACGGAGACTGCTTACGGTCAGGTCTGGATCGATGGCGCGACGAGCGAGCCGGGTCCGACCCCGAGCCTGCGCGCCGAACTGGGCTTCGGGCCAGAGGGAACGAACCCGGCTACAGATCCGGCCTGGGTCTGGACCGAAGCAAGCTTCAACATGGATGCTGGCAACAACGATGAATTCATGGCAAGCATGCTGCCGCAGTCGACCGGCACATTCGACTATGTCTATCGCTATACCACCACCAACGGCCAGGACTGGCTGTATGCCGATCTCGATGGACCGGTTCCATCGGGAAGCCTGCCACTCAACCCCGGCAAGCTGACCGTGAACCCGGCAGACGATACGACACCGCCTGCCGCACCGGCCGGCCTGCACGTGGTGTCCGCTTCCCCGGCGGGTATCGAACTGGCCTGGGACGCAGTGGCTGACGATCCGACGCTGTACGGCTATGAGGTTTTGCGCAGCGATACCGATGGTGGACCCTATGATGTGATCGCGCTGGTCACAGGCACAGGCTATTCCGACACGTCCGTGTTCGAGAACGAAACCTATTACTATGTGGTGCGAGCGGTGGACACCGCCTCCAATCGCTCAGCCAATTCTGACCAGGTGACTGCAACCGCCGAGCTGCGCACCGTGACGCTGACCTTCAACGTGACCGTGCCTGCCATAACAGACGATACCGGGCGCTCGGTCTACATCGCCGGCTTCCTCGACCGGCTCGATGGCGGCCACCCGCAATGGGACCCGGGTGGGGTTGTCCTGACCCGCGTGGACGGAACCACCTGGACGATCACCTTCACCGGAAGGGAAGGTACCCAGATTGAATATAAGTATGCCCTGGGCAGCTGGGATTACGTCGAGAAGGATGGCTCATGCGGTGAGACCGCCAACCGCCAGCTTACCCTCAGCTACGGCGCCACCGGAACGCAGGTGGTCAACGACACCGTGCCGAACTGGCGAAACGTGGCGCCTTGTGGAAACTAAACATTCTGCCTGATCTTTGACAAAGCAAACGGCGGCTCAATTTCCTGAGCCGCCGTTTGTTGTTCCTGTGCCTGATGTGTTAAAGAAATTGCATTACAAGGTAGGCGATTCCAAGCAGGATCAGCGCCCATACCACGCTGGAGACCAGTCTGGCGGGGACGATCCCTGGTTCGGGCTCGATGGTTGATTTGACCGGATCGATCACCGGCGCGGAAGGCCGGTACACGCTTTCATCTGAGGGCAGATGCTTCATATCCTCAGGTGCGGACTGGCGATAGAGGTCCTCTGTTTTCGGCAGGTCACTCAAGGGCGGAGACGAAGCTGTTTGTTCCTCCACCCGGTTCAGCGCCCGTTCGTAGACTGCCCTTACCTCCGGGGTCATGTCCACCACATCCCGCAGCGACTCATTGCGGGTCTTATTCCGTCTCTCCGTCTCCTGGTACTCCTGCCGTAGATCCTCCGGCATTTCGAACTCACTGTTGTAGGTCTGTCCCCTGAACGTTATTTTAGGCATTACAGCACCTCCAATCGATACAGGTACAGGATCGTATGCCCTATTTAACGACAGGGAGCGACACCTGTGCCGCTCCCTGAAAGTACAGTCAGTGCCTGTAGATTAGAAATCGTTTAATGAATGTTCTTGAGCACCTTTAATGCCCGTAGTGTCACCCATTCGCTGGGCTGCTTCTTTTTACCGAAATCCAGCCAGGTCTTGCCCGTGTAGTCGTATTCCATCAGCCACCGGCCTTGTTCATTTTGTTTTTGGCGTATGATGTCGAGGACGCCGTTCAAACGTTGGTCACTGCCATGGCCCAGGTTGACGATCGCCTCGGCGAGCTGGAGGAGATCGGTTACATAAAAGACGGGAAATCCGAACTTCCACCAGTTGCCGCTCGGTTTATCCGCCCAGCCGGATGGGTACGCTGCCGTGGCCGGGTCGATGGCCAGGAAGAAATCCAGGCCTTGTTTGATGGCCCGTTTGATCGGAGGTGTTCGTTTTTCCGGTGGAAGTTTGCCGAGGGCCAGCATCACCTTGACCCCGCCCCATGCACAGGGAAGCCTGTTATTGACGCCGCAGGCAAAGTTGGGTCCGATCTTGTAGGAGTAATAACGGACCGCTGCATTCCTCTCCTCCATCGGCGCGACGCCCTCGCCTGTGACCGTGCGCGCCATCCATTCGTAGGCTTTATCCAGGCGGTGATCCTCATAGCCCAGCTCCATCAGCGACCAGAGCATGTTCCCCTGGATGCAGTCTGCCGTACCCGAGGGAGCGCCGGTGGATGTCATTGTGATCTGCCCGCCTTCGGCCAGGGCGTGATCGAGCAGATATCTGCATGCCCGCTCGATGCGCCGGTCCTCGCTCACAGATGCGCCCAGTTGGGCCAGCACGAGCAGCGCCCAGACCGTGGATCGGTACTTTGGGTTATATCCGGGTCCTGCCTTTACCCAGTATCCGTCCTCTTCCATATGGGACAGAATCTCCGCGATCGACCCCTCTTTATGGGCAGACCTCCGGGCAGCTTTCAGTTTTTTGTCATCGGGGGAAAGATCGAGCAGGTCACGCAGGGCCAGGTAACGAACACTGGAATTCTCCGATCCTAATAGCCAGGGCAGTGGGTCACTTCGCAGCTGGTTTTTCCAGGACATGACAGCCTCCTTTCGAGACCGATTTCCCACACCAAAACCAGTATAGCACTTTTAGGGAAGAATGTTATTTGAATCCTTCAACCACATCAGCAGAAGAGATGCGATATTCCTCATCACAATCTTCAAATTGACATCGAACACAACCGGCGCTTCATGATCCGCCGTATCTGTCGCACCGCGGATCTCCAGGTATGGAACTTCGCTGAAGGCAGCCGCCCGCGCCCCGCCAACTCCCTCCCAGGCGACAGCCAGCGCGTTGTGCAGGTCACGCAGTTCCCTGCCGCGCTGGACCTCGATCACATCCTCGTCGCCGGCTGCCATAACCCCAAAGTGGACATTGAAACCTGTATTCGCTACATCCAATTTTTGAAGCTGGGCAATACTTTGAGTATCGCCAGCGAACTGTGGTTGGGGACGTTTGGCAAATTTCAGGTTGTAATCATGTTCGATGGTGCTCGTCGCGACAATGATGTCTCCCACCTGGACTTCGGGTGCAAGTGCTCCGGCCGCGCCGGCGCAGATGGCCAGATCGAACCGGGCATGATCCAACAGATGCTGGGTTTGAATACCAAATTGGGTCTTCCCATGTCCGCCGCGGGCGAGGGTGGCGTTGAGAGCACGGAAGCGATGCACATGCAGTTTGCCAATTTTGTCTCTGATGGCCTCTAATCCAAGTTCGCAGAGATTGTTGTACAGTTCGTCATATTCCTCCTGCAGAGGAGTAACGATAAGGGTATTTCGTTTGATCATGGTCTATGGTCCACGGCCCCCCGTCAACCCTGCATTCTCTCCCACTCATTAAGCTTCTCATCCATCTCACGCTGCAACCGTTCATACTCCGTCCCGATCTTGCGGACTTCATCCGGCTTGACAAAGGGACTCTCCAGCTGCGCGCCGAGGTTCGCCAGCGTAGACTCGAGCTCGGCGATTTTATTTTCCAGCTCCTGCAACTGGGCGACTCTGCGCCGCTCCTCTTTGGTTTCCTTGCTCTTCGCCCGCTTGGCTTCGACGTTCGAACTTCGATTATCGATCTTTTCCATCTGATGCGCAGATAGAGGCGCCACATCTTTCTCTCGTTCTTCCTTCATCTGAGAATAGGTGCCGTTGAATGTGGTCATCTGCGATTCGTCGGGGTCGATCTCCCAGATCTGGGTGGCCAGCGCGTCGACGAGATAGCGGTCATGTGAAACAAGCAGGATCGTACCGTTGTAAGAGTCCAGAACGGATTGCAGGACTTCCTGCGAGGTGATGTCCAGGTGGTTAGTGGGCTCGTCGAGCAGAAGCAGGTTCGTATCCTGCAGGGCGAGTTTTGCCAGTGCAAGCCGGCCGCGTTCACCACCGGATAGCATGGAGACGAGTTTGAATACATCGTCACCTGAGAATAGATATTTGCCTAGATACTCGCGTCCCTGAAAGGGCAGCATGCCGGGCGAGGCGGCCAGGATCTCATCCAGAACTGTTTTGTCCGGATCCAATCCCTCATGTGCCTGGGCGAAATAGCCGATCTGCAGGCTGGCGCCGAGTTTGACTTCTCCGGCCAGCGGCTCGATCTGTCCGAGGATCGTTTTCAGGAACGTGGACTTGCCCGCGCCGTTGGGGCCGATGAGCGCGGCACAGTCCTGCCGCCGCAGCTCGATATCGGGCGTGGAGAACAGGAATTTTTCCGGGATGTCTTCTTCGGCCTGATATCCCACTTTCAAATTCTTTGTGCGGATGACCAGGTCACCGGAGCGGTTCGTCGAACGAAGATGCAGGTGCAGGTCCGGTGTTCTGCGCTGGGGAGGACGCAGGGCACGAACGCGCCGCTCGGCTTCCTCCACACTGAACGGACTCGTTGTTGTCCCTACATTCAGCTGTGACCAGTTGGAGTTGGTCACCGCGTCCATGCCGACCTGTTCGATCGCCTGCACCACACGCGTAAGCCGCTTGAGCTTGCCCTTGGCCTGCAGCGTGTTCTGCCCGGAAATATTTTTCTTGATATATTCCATTTCCTTGAGCAGTTTTTCCTTCTCACTCTCGAAGATCTCGAAGCGATGGTTCCAGCGGATCTCGCGTTCCTGCAGATAGGTGCTGTAATTGCCGCGGTAATATTCGGCGCCGCTGATCGCCATCTCAAGCAGTGCATTGCAGGCGTGGTCCAGGAAATATCGGTCATGCGAGACGATGACAGCCGCGCCTTCCCATTGTGTCAGATAACCTTCCAGCCATTCAACGGCCCGGATGTCAAGGTGGTTGGTCGGCTCGTCGAGCAGTAAGAGGTCGGGAGTAGACAGCAGGAGACGCGCCAGATGAGCGCGCGTGCGCTGTCCGCCGGAGAGATGATCGAGCGCCATCCCGAACTCTTCGGGATCGAATCCCAGGCCGGTCAGCACCTGCTTGATGCGGACCTGGTAGACATAGCCACCACGCCGCTCGAACTCCTGCTGTTCGGTTCCATAGCGGGCCAGGGCCTGGTCCCGTTTGATCGGGTCGGACATGTCTGCTTCGAGTTTTTCCAGTTCCCCCTGCATGCGGATGAGGTCCGCGAACGGCTCAAGGCATACATCCCAGAGCACGCCCTTCAGTTCAAAATCGGCTTCCTGTGAGAGATAGCCGATCCGCAGATTCCTGGCGCGCGTGACTGACCCGCCGGATGGTTCATCCTGTCCGATCAAGATGCGCAGGAGCG
Organism: Anaerolineales bacterium; assembly: GCA_036261375.1. Taxonomy (GTDB): domain Bacteria; phylum Chloroflexota; class Anaerolineae; order Anaerolineales; family Villigracilaceae; genus Defluviilinea. The sequence continues at coordinate 1,439 of DATAKV010000010.1, read as the reverse complement.
TGGTTTTTCCGATGCCATTGGGGCCGACCAGCGCCAGCCGGGCGCCCTTCGCTACCGAAAAGGTGACACCTGTGAACAGATCCTCTGCGCCGAAGGATTTGGAAAGGGAATTTACAGAGATCAGAGACATAGCGTACAGGTTCCAGTGTGAATTGCCCCCGAATTATAAAGCAACCCTCACCACCCCGGGCGGGCAGTGAGGGCGCCATTATGCTTCCTCAGTATGATCGTGCGTGTCCGGGATATGGATGGGCTTCTCTTTTCCCAGTTCCAACGATCGTTGATACGCTGCCCAGACCGCGCGCGAGATGGCCGTGCGGAACCCTGCCTTCTCGAGATAATACAATGCTTCCGCCGAAGTCCCGCCGGGAGAAGTGACCTGGTTGCGCAGTGTTGCAGGGTGGCGGGCGGCCTGCGTGTAAAACGCAGCGGAGCCCTTGATCGTCTGCAAAACCAATTGCTCGGCGATGCGGCGCGGGAAACCCATGTGTACGCCTGCATCGATCAGCGCTTCGGTAAAGAGGAACACATAGGCGGGACCGGTACCGGAGAGGGCGGTTGCCATATCCAGATACCCTTCATCCTCGACAAACACCTCTTCGCCCAGCGCCCCCAAGATTTGGCGTGCCATCTCTTGCTGTTCTTCAGTTACTTCACCAGATGCCGCCCAAACGGTTATGCCCTCTCCGATCTGGCCGGGAGTATTGGGCATGGACCGCACCACGGCTTTGTGTTTCAGGCCGGCCCCGATCTTCTTCATGCTTGCCCCGGCAATAATGGATAAGAGCAGCGCGTCGGGACGGATCCCCTTCAATCCCTTCATCACTTCACTGAGGCGCTGCGGCTTGACCGAGAGCACGACCACATCGGCAATGGCTGCAGCCTGGGCGTTATCCGTTGTGGATTGGATCCCATACTTCTTGTTCAGCTCAATGCCGCGCTCCTCACGCGGGCCTGCAGCGATGATGTTTTCAGGCAAGGCCAGTTTCTTCCGTAATAAACCGGCGATGATGGCCTCTGCCATCGCACCGGGCCCGATAAAGGCGATCTTTTTGTTCAACATGGTCTTCTCCAATGCTTCCTTTTCATATTTATAGCGGACATTATACTTGTCACACCCCTAAAAAAAGTGAGCGGACAAAATCTGTCCGCTCACTGACTGGCGATTGCTTTTAGCCAAGATTTATGAATAGGCCATCTGCTCGACGCGCTGTTTCTTGGCCAGTTTCCGGGCTGCCCTGGCTGCCAGCAGGTTCAGCTGTCTCTTCTGGGCGGAACGGATGATCAGCTTGAGAAATTTTTGATGGTTGTACACCGGGTCGTTGATCAGTGAGAAATCGGCCGAGCCCGGTTCATGCGGGGCATAGAAGATGCCGCAGTTCGGGTTGATCTCGAGCATATAGATCGTGCCGTCGGCAGCCATGCGGTAGTCACAACGC
>DATAKV010000008.1:0-5965 GCA_036261375.1 Anaerolineales bacterium | reverse complement strand
CGTGATCGATCCCTACGGGCGGACCCTCCAGCGAGTGGACTTGTTCGAAGAGAGCAGCACCGGTCCCTTTGACGCTGTCCAAATGGTGATCACCCCTGCGGCTTCCGTCAACACGCTGTACCCGGTGACCGGCGACCTCCTCGGGAACATGATGCTCGTAGCCTTCGCCGGATTATGTGTCGGGCTGCTGCTCACCCGAAAGCGGCGTGCCGTTCCCGTTGAGGCCGGGTCTGTATCGGCCTGAGAATAAACCAAAACCGGAAGCTTCAGAGCTTCCGGTTTTCGTATGGCAGTCACAAAACCCCCACATACCCGTTTTATTGTTAAGGAAAGGAGTCCTTGCGATGTTCAAAAAACCGGATGAAGAGTATGTGAGAGAGGGAGCCGAGAATGTAACCGATAAGGATATCGAGAAAGTCGTCGTCCGCGAGGACGATATCCGGAAGCAGTTCACCGCTCGCGGGCCTCTTAAGCGGTTCATCGAGGATGGCCGGATGCTGATGGCCATGATCCGGGATTGGCGCTCCGGCAATTACCGCCAGGCGATGCGCTGGACGATTGCAGCAGCGGCCTTCGCCTTGATCTATGTCCTGAATCCCTTCGACATCGTCCCGGATGTGCTCCCCTTCGTGGGCGCCGTGGACGATGCCTCTGTGGTTGCGGCCTGCCTGATGCTGCTCGAGCGGGACCTGTTCAAGTACCGTGAATGGAAGATCAAACAGGCTGGAGGCGGAGCCTACGAAGATGTCACGTACAGGTAAAGAGCACAGTGCGAAGAAGTAGAGAAAGATGGAAAGTTCAAGAAGTTGAAGGCGAAGTCTGGAGGCAAAAAATGGAGACTCGAAACCCCAATGTATACATGCTCACAAGCGTGACTTCTGCACTTGGAAAGGCGATCGCCATCGGCCTGGCAAAGACCGGTGGAACCGTTCTGTTGATATCACCTGATCCAGAACATGGTACACAGGTGGAGCAAGAGATCGTCACTGCCTCGCAAAATCCAACTGTGGAAGTGTATTTGTGCGATATCGGCAACCTCTCGTCCGTGCGCAACCTGGCCGAGATCCTGCGTTCCAAGTATGACAAGATCGATGTCCTGATCAACAATTCGAACGTATACAGGAGCCGCCGTACGCTGACTGTGGACGGATACGAGGAGATGTTCGCCGCGAACCATCTGGGACCCTACCTGTTGGTCCGCCTGCTGGAGGAGCTCCTGCGGGAGAGCGGCGTGGGACAGGTGATCCATATCGCCTCTCCAACCACGACCGAACTCGATTTCGACGATTTGCAGGGGCAGCGGCAGTTCAATTCCCTGAAGGCCTACCATGCATCGCAGATGGCAAACCTGCTCGTGACCCAGGAGCTGGACCGGCGGATGCAGAATTCCGGCATCCGGGTCAATGCGCTCCATCCGGGGCTCGTCCGTTCCGAGATCCGCAAGGAGGCTTCGCTGCCGGTCCGTCTCCTAGCCTGGCTGTTTGCTCTATCTCCCGCCAGGGCGGCTGAGGAGGTTGTCCGGCCGGTAACCGATCCTGAATTTGCACAGGCCCATGGGAAATTTTTCCATAAAGGCGGGGAGCTTGAATATCCAGCATATGCGTTGGACACCGCCAACCAGCAGCGCCTGTGGGAGATCAGCGAACGTCTCACAGATGCCGCCGACCGGGATCCAAACTATGACCCAACAGGCAGCGTTGCCATGCACAAGGATAAGGATATCCCTGCCGGTCTGATCCGCCCGCAGGAGGATCCTGTTCGAACAGGCCGGCAAATTGTGGAAGATCAATAATAGCGAAGAAACGTCTGGTATTTGGTAAAAAATGGATACAGGCCGTGCAATTGCACGGCCTGTATCTGTATGAGGAGAAGATCTCGGTTATTGAGGCGGGAGCAGCACCGCGTCGAGGACATGGATCACGCCATTGGAGGTCTCGATGTCGGTGATGATGATTTGGACGTTGTCATTCAGGAAGACATTGCCATCCTGCACGGTGACGGTGACATCCTGGCCCAGAACGGTTGAGGCGCTGGAGAGGCCCGTCACATCGGAAGCCATCACCCGGCCGGGGACCACATGGTAGAGCAGGATATCGGTCAGCTGCTGCTGATTCTCAGGGAGAAGCAGGCTGTCGAGGGTACCGGCGGGCAGGGCGGCGAAGGCCTCGTCGGTCGGGGCAAAGACCGTGAAGGGACCTTCACCCTTCAGGGTGTCCACCAGCTCAGCGGCCTGGACGGCTGCCACCAGGGTGGTGAAGCGGCCATCGGCAACCGCGGTGTCGACGATATCCATCGATTCCATGGCGGTTTCATCGGAGGGTGGGAGCAGGACCGAGTCGATCACATGGATCACGCCGTTCGAGGCTTCGATGTCGGTGATAATGACCTGGGTGTTCTCATTCAGGTAGACATTGCCCATATCGACCTTGATGTTGACCTGCTGGCCTTCGAGGGCGGTACCGGCCATCTGGCCATCCAGCCCAACCACATCCGCAGCCATGACTTTGCCGGGGACCACATGGTAGAGCAGGATATCGGTCAGCTGCTGCTGATTCTCAGGGAGAAGCAGGCTTTCGAGCGTGCCTTCAGGAAGAGCGGCAAAGGCATCGTCCGTGGGGGCAAAGACGGTAAACGGACCTTCGCTGCTGAGAGTCTCAGCCAGACCGGCTGCCTGGACAGCAGCCACCAGGGTGGTGAAGCGGCCATCGGCAACGGCAATATCAACGATCGTTTGTTCGGCAGGTGCTTCGGTGGGGGCGGCAGTGGGTTCCGGCATCGCGGTGGCTGTCGGGGCCGCGGTGGGTGTTGCCTGGGGCGCACAGGCCGCCAGGACCAGCGTGAGTACTAGTAAACCAACGGTAATTCTCGATTTCATCTTTATCTCCTGTCTGAATATTGTCTAGTTTTTGTCTAGATTTAGTCAATATTATATCTATGTTTTGTCGCATGTCAAGTACGATTGGTCGGCTCTTATTTAACTCTCATACTCCCCTTCTTACAAATAAAAAGTCCCCGATACTCGGGGACTGGCTATTCATTGGGCCTTGGTGAGGGCAAACTTATCTTTTCCTATGCGGTAGTTGCCGTTCTGTTTGAGCACCTGCTCCACGACATCCTCCGGGATATCCACAAAGGTGAACTTGTCTTCGATGCGGATCTTGCCGATCACATAACCGGGGATATTGGCATGGTGGGCGATCGTTCCAACAACCTCATTCGGGCGGACACCGTGCAATTTGCCTTTGTTTAGCTTCAGGCGTACCATGCCTTCCTCATGCGAGTCGCCGCGACGGTGTGGACCCCCTGCCCTCTCAGGACGATCGCGCCGTCCGGGAGTCGCCCGTTTTCCATTGGACCCCGCTTCCTTTTCGCGGCGATCCGATTTCACCTCGGCGATTTCGGCGATCGGCCGCTGCTTCTCGTCGGCCCGGGCAATCTTCATCGCGGCAGCGGCAATATTCAAGGGGTCGTGCCCCGCCTCGATAAGCTCCTGCACCAACTCCAGCTCGCGCTTGTAACGGCCGCGGCCCAGCCAGACCTTCAGGGTCTCCACCACCTGCGATTCACGGTGGCGGTGGATCTCCGACACGGTGGGCAGCTCCATCTTCCTGATCGGCTGCTTGGTCAGCGCCTCCACCTCGCGCAGGCGGCGCTTCTCGCGCGGTGAAACCAGGGTGATGGCCACACCCGTCCGCCCGGCGCGACCGGTCCGCCCGATGCGGTGGACATAGACTTCGGCATCATCGGGCAGGTGGTAGTTGAAGACATGCGAGATGTCATGGATATCCAGTCCGCGCGCGGCGACATCGGTCGCGACCAGAACTTTCAACTGGTTGGCGCGAAATCGACCGAGGACGCGCTCGCGGGCGCTCTGGTCCAGGTCGCCGTGGATGGCTTCGGCCGGGATGCCGCGAACGACCAACTCGTTCGCCAGGGTAGCGGTCTCAGCCCGGGTACGGGCAAAGATCAGGGCACTCTTGATCGGCTCCACTTCGAAGAGACGCGTCAACGCATTGGTCTTATCTGCTTCGTGGACGAGGTAATAGCGCTGCTCGGTCGAGGCCAGCGTCAGCGTCTCGCGCTTGATGTTGACAGATTGAGGATCACGCATGAAACGGCTGGCCAGGGAGCGGATGCGCGGCGGCAGGGTCGCGCTGAACAGGGCCGTCTGTCTCTCGGGCGGGGTTTCAGCAAGGATCTTCTCCACATCCTCCATGAACCCCATGTTGAGCATTTCATCCGCCTCGTCCAGAACGAGCGTGCGGACGTGCTTGATATTCAGGGCCTTGCGCTCGATCAAATCGAGCAGACGGCCGGGGGTGCCCACCACCACGTCCACGCCGCGGTTGAGGCGCGAGATCTGCGGTCCATACGGCTGACCGCCATAGACGGCCAGGACGCGCACATCCAGGTATTTGCCATAGACCGTCATGGAATCGGCAACCTGCAGGGCCAACTCGCGTGTAGGCGCCAGGACCAGCGCCTGGATGTGCCGCTGAGGGGTAAAGTTGTGCAAAATGGGAAGCGCAAAGGCGGCGGTCTTGCCCGTGCCGGTCTGCGCCTGGCCGATCACATCTGCCCCGCTGAGCATGATCGGGATCAGGGAGGTCTGAATGGGCGTTGGCTCGGAATAACCAAGCTCGTTAATCGCCTGCGTAACCTCTTCGCGCAGGTTGAGGGAAGTAAAATCGGTTGTCATCTATTTTCCTTATGTCACCGCGAGCGACCGCAGGAAGTGAAGCAACCTCTTTTCAGGAGGAGATTGCTTCAGGCTGCGTCCTCACAATGACAGCTTGTAGGGGATGTTTCGATGACTCCGATACCTTTTCCTGCCAACCAAGGCCTCTCTTTACAAAGAGACCTGCCCAACAAAAAAGCCCGATACCAACGTTCATCGGGCTGCCATTTGAGTCTCAAAACAATCCCAGAATTTGTAGTGGCGGGAGTATAACATGGAATGGACCATTCTCTCATCCATCCCTTGTATGACCTTCATCCATGGTTATAATAACCTGCGATGGACACGAAAACCCTGAACGTTCTCGAATACCCGAAGATCCTCGAGCGGCTGGTTGGATTCTGTGATTTTTCCGCCTCGATGGCGCTGGCGCGCCAGCTCGAGCCGACCGACTCCTACGACCTGGCCATTTCCCGCCTGAAGGAGACCGGCGAAGCCCGCAGGCTGTTCACCACGCACGACAACATCGGCATCGGCGGCGCCCACGATATCCGCCCGGCTGCGGACCTGGCGGCGCGCGGCGGCGTGCTCGATCCGCAGCAATTGCTGGACGTCAAGTCCACGTTGATCTCGTGCCGCGAGCTGAAGAAATCGCTCGAGCGCCGGACCGACGATTTTCCGCGTCTCTCGCAGATCGCCGCGGGATTGCCCGAGTCGCACGGCATGGTGGATGCCATCTCGCGCGTCCTCTCTGACCGCGGCGAAGTGCTGGATTCCGCCTCCCCGAAACTTTCCACCCTGCGGCGCGAGATCAAGATCTCGCATGACCGGCTGATGTCGCGCCTGCAGCGCTACCTGACCGAATCGGCCAACAAGCTTCAGGAACCGATCATCACCCAGCGCGATGGGCGCTACGTCATCCCCCTGCGTGCCGAGTTCAAGGGACAGATCAAGGCTGTGGTCCACGACCAGTCCTCGAGCGGCGCGACGCTTTTTGTGGAGCCGCTACCGATCGTCGAACTCAACAACGCCATGCGTGAGCTCCAATTGCAGGAGCGCGATGAGGAACGGCGTATTCTGTACGAGCTTTCCGCCCAGATCGCCGATCACCGTGAAGAGCTCGTCTACGGGCTGGAAAACCTGGCGATGCTCGATCTCATATTTGCCAAGGCAAAGTATGCGGAGGAGCTGAAGGCGAGCGAACCGGTTCTGCATAAAACACCAGCAATCAGCCGCCGGCGGTCAGAGAGAAATGAAGACCAGGAGACACCGTCCACCGTCCATCGT
>DATAKV010000751.1:0-2269 GCA_036261375.1 Anaerolineales bacterium | reverse complement strand
CTCATCAAGCCGGATGTGGTCATCCTGCTGATAGGCGAGCGGCCGGGCCTGGGACGGGCCGAGTCGATGAGTGCTTATATGGGCTATAAACCCAAATACGGCGACACCGACGCCGACCGCGACGTCGTCTGCAATATTTTCGAGAACGGTGGTACAAATCCGCTCGAAGCGGGCGCCTTTGTTGTCCAGATCGCCCAGAAAATGCGTAAGAGCCAGGCATCGGGTGTGAAGTTGAAGATGATGAAATAAATTATGGAGTCTGACAGCTCGCTGTCAGGGGAGCAATCTCCCCGCTCCAAAAGAGAGAAACATTATGGCAATCCTCGATCCCCTCTACGGCACGCCTCTCGCCGTCCAGCTTATTCCACAGGTAGACCGCAACTTCGCGGAGCACCTCAAGCTGCGCGATGACCAGCGCTCCATCGGCCTGCTCAGCGTAGACAACGATGACGCTACCTATACCGCCATCGATGAAGCCACCAAAATGGCGGATGTGGAAGTTGTGTATGCACGGTCGTTCTATGCCGGTGCAAAGCACACCTCCGGCAAATGGTCAGGCGAAATCATGGCTATTCTTGCCGGACCCGATCCGGCGGAAGTCCGGGCTGGGCTGGGCGCTGCTGTGGACTACATCAAGACCAGAGCCATCTGGTATTCGGCCAACGATGATGATTCTATAGCGTTCTTCCCCCATGTCATTTCAAGGACGGGCTCCTACCTCTCGAGTGTCTGCAATATCCCACTGGGATCGCCGATCGCCTATCTGGTGGCCACGCCGAACGAGGGTCTGGTTGCGCTGGATGCCGCGCTCAAGGCGGCAGATGTGGCCATCGTGGCCCTGACCATGCCGCCTTCCGAAACGAACTATATGGGCGTCATGCTCACCGGCGACCAGCCCGCCTGCCGCGCCGCAGCCATGGCATTTCAGGATAAAGTGTTAGAGGTAGCCAGTAACCCGATCAATTTTTAACGTATGGAGTCGGGGAGCTTGCTCCCACCGATTCAAAAAGGTTGACCTATGACCGAATTCGACAACGATCTTCTCTCCATCCAGGAAGCCCGCACACTGGCCATCCAGGCTCGTGATGCCCAGCGCAAATTTCTGCACGCCACACAGGCCGAAGTGGACCGCATCTGCGCGGCCATGGCCCAGGCCGCGGCCGACGCAGCGGTCTCCCTTGGGAAAATGGCCAGCGAAGAGACCGGCTACGGCGTCCCGGAACACAAGACGCTGAAGAATTTACTCTCATCGCAGCTGTTGTGGGAAGCGATCAAGGATATCCCGACGGTGGGCGTGATCCGCAACGACCCGGTTAAACGGACCTATGATATCGCCTGGCCGATGGGAGTTGTCGCTGCATTGACCCCGAGCACGAACCCGACCTCTACAACGATGTACAAAACGCTGATCTCGGTCAAGGCGAAGAACGCGATCGTGGTCGCACCGCATCCGTTCGCGGCCAAATGCTGTGCGGAGACCATCCGCATCATGGCTGAAGCGGGGGAGCGGGCCGGAATGCCGAAGGGACTCATCTCCTGTATGACGAAAGTGTCTCTGCCTGGTACACAGGAACTGATGAAACACAAGTACGTGGCTCTCATCCTGGCCACCGGCGGTTCGGACATGGTGCGCGCCGCTCATTCGGTGGGCAAGCCGGCTTACGGTGTGGGACCGGGCAATGTCCCAGCCTACGTGGACCGTTCGGCTGACCTTGCGCGGGCGGCCAAGTATATTGTTGCGTCGAAGGCGTTCGATCACTCGGTCATCTGTGCCACGGAACAGGCGGTCGTTGCCGACCGGCCGATCGCGGCACAGCTTGAGGAATTGATGAAGGCCGAAGGCGCATTCTTTGTCGATGACAAGATCAAACAGATCCTGGCGAAGAACCTGTTTGTGGGTCACCTGCCGAACCCGAAAGCAGTTGGACGAAGCCCGCAGCAGCTGGCGCAGATGTATGGGTTCAGCGTCCCGGACTGGGCCCGTATCCTAGTCGTGAAGCTGAACGGTGTCGGACGGGATGAGCCCTTATCTGGCGAAAAGCTGACCACAGTCCTGGGCTGGTACGAAGTGGATGGCTGGGAAGTTGGCTGCGAGCGCAGCATCGAGCTGATCAATTACGGCGGTCGCGGTCACTCGCTGGTCATCCATGCCCGCGATGACAATATCATTATGCGTTTCGGCCTGGAGAAGCCGGTCTTCAGGATCGTGGTCAATACCTTTGGCACGCTGGGCACCACCGGTTACACCACCGGCGTTATGCCCTCGATG
>DATAKV010000745.1:0-1713 GCA_036261375.1 Anaerolineales bacterium | reverse complement strand
CGACAAGCATGAAGCCTTCCACCGGCCTGGTCTTCTATCCCGGCGGCCGCGTGGACTTTCGAGCCTATGCCGCGCCGCTGCGCCGGATCGCAGAACAGGGTTATCTTGTCATACTCGTGCCGGTCCGCCTCAATCTTGCCTTCTTTGACGTCGATGCAGCGGACCGTCCCATCTCCGCCTATCCGGGGATCGAACACTGGACAGTTGGCGGACACTCCCTTGGCGGTGTTGCCTCTGCATTGTATGCGAGCGGCAATGAGAACATCGCTGGAGTTGTTTTCTGGGCGGCCTATCCCGCGGATGATGCGCTGAAAAATGCAAGCGTAAACGTTTTGTCCGTGTATGGCACGCTGGACATGGGCGGCATGGAACCGTTTGCGAATTCCCGCCAGGACCTGCCCGCGGATACGGAGTTCCTCGTGATCGAAGGCGGCAACCATGCCCAGTTCGGCGATTATGGCCTTCAACCGGGTGATAACGAAGCGGCCATCTCTCGCGAGGAACAGCAGTCCCGGGCCGTGGATGCGACGGTCCGGTTTTTGGAAAGCTTGAGCAAATAATTTTGGGTTGTGAACTACTCTGGGAAGGGAAAACAAGTCGATGAGCAAGTTGATTACACCGGGGAACCTGGCGCCGGATTTCCAGCTTCAGGATGTTGCGGGCAGGACTGTGCGGCTGTCCGAGTTTCGGGGCAGGCCGGTAGTACTGGCATTCCTGCGGGGGTTCATGTGACCGTATTGCCGCGCGCAGTTGGCGCGCTTTCGGAATGAATATGAGCGTTTCACGACACGGGGAGCGGAGATCCTGGCGATCGGCCCTAATCCGCCGGGCCCGTTTGTCGAGTACTGGCGCAAGGAGCAGATCCCCTTCATCGGTCTGCCAGACCCCGACCACCGGGTGGCTCTCCAGTACCGGCAGGAGGTCAACCTCTTCAAACTGGGCCGTATGCCCTTGAACTGTGTTGTGGATCGAAATGGCTATATCCGCTACGCCCATTATGGCGCTTCGATGCAGGATATCCCGTCCAATGACGAGCTGCTCCACGTAATAGATGAACTGAACGGATCATCCATCTAGTATGGCACCCGGCAAAGTCGCATTCCTTGGATCGGGAGAGACCTCCCTGGCGGGAGGCCGCATTTTCGAATCGCTGGTCCGGGATCTGAAGGAGCCGCTCCGCATCGCGTTGATGGAGACGCCGGCCGGTTTCGAGCTGAACTCGACCCAGGTGGTGAGTCGGGTGGGGGAGTTCATGGCGTCCCGTCTGCAGAATTACAGGCCGGTCGTGGACGTGGTCCCGGCCCGCAAGAAGGGTTCCGCCTTCAGCCCGGACGACCCTGAGATCATCACGCCTCTCCTGTACGCAAACCTGATCTTTATGGGGCCCGGCAGCCCGACCTATGCCATCCGCCAGTTAAAGGATTCGCTGGCCTGGGACCTGATCCGCGCCCGCCACCGCCTCGGCGCGGCGCTTGTGTTTGCCTCCGCGGCGACGATCTCTGTCGGCGCCCAGGCTCTGCCTGTTTACGAAGTTTACAAGGTGGGCCAGGACATGCATGTGGTGGAAGGGCTGGATTTCTTCAGGGATTTCGGCTTGCACCTGTCCTTTATCCCGCACTGGAACAACGCCGAAGGCGGCGCGGACCTGGACACCAGCCGCTGCTTCGTCGGCATGGAGCGCTTTGCGGAATGGTGCAAACGGGTGCCCATCGA
>DATAKV010000732.1:0-3977 GCA_036261375.1 Anaerolineales bacterium | reverse complement strand
ATACAAATGCGGCTGTCTGCACAGACTGTCATAATCCGCACACACAGACTCGGCTGACAAACGAAGATACGGGTGAGCTTCTGTTGGGGGCTCAGCTGGTCATTCCGCAGACCTGTGCCCAATGCCACAGTACGATCTATGATGAATACAAGGAGAGCGTCCACGGCGCGGCATTGACCGAGGAGGGCAATCAGTACGTTCCCACCTGTACGGACTGTCACGGCGTGCACAACATCCAGGCTCCAGGTTCCAATAGTTTTCGCAACAGCGTTCCTGCCCTGTGTGCTAACTGCCATACCAACCAAACCCTGATGAATCAATACGGAATCTCCACGAATGTACTGGATACCTATGTCGCGGATTTCCACGGCACCACGGTCAAAATGTTCGAGGAGACCTATCCCGATCAGCCAACGAACAAGCCTGTCTGCACGGACTGCCATGGAGTTCACGATATCATCCGACCGGACGATCCGGCAGCAGGCATTATTTACAAACAGAACCTGCTGGTCAAATGTCAGCAGTGCCATCCGGATGCCACAACGGATTCCTTTACCAGCTCGTGGATGAGCCATTACGAACCTACGCCGTTTGTATTCCCGCTGGTCTTCTTTGTAAATCTGTTCTATAAGATCTTCATCCCGCTGGTCCTCGGAGGTATGACGTTTTATGTGCTTACCGATGTCTATCGCCGGTTCATTGCCAAACCCCGGCCGGTTGCAGTAGAAGGAGAGACGCAGGAATGAGCGAACATACCACCCGCACCTACGAGCGTTTCCCTCTGGCCCGCCGCATCGAACACTGGGTCATGATGCTTTCGTTCACCACGCTCGCCCTGACCGGCCTGCCTCAAAAGTTCCCTTCCTCGCCTATTTCCATTTTCTTCGTGAACATCCTGGGAGGAATTGAAGCCCTGCGTACCGTCCACCACTTCGCGGCGGTCGTCATGATGCTGGGGACGGCCTGGCACCTGCTGGTCTTCGGTTATATGGCGTATGTCCGCAGGACGCGCTTGAGCATGCTGCCCAGCCTGCAGGATGTCAAGGATGGCTGGCAGGCGCTCATGTACAACCTGGGCTTTGCCAAATCCTTCCCGCAGATGGGACGCTATACCTTCGAAGAAAAGATGGAATACTGGGCGTTTGTGTGGGGCGCCATCATCATGGGTGCCACAGGCTTCATGATGTGGAATCCGATTACGACCGTCAAATTCCTGCCGGGGGAGGTCATCCCGGCTGCAAAGGCTGCGCATGGCGGCGAGGCACTGCTGGCCGTCCTGGCCATCATCATCTGGCATATGTATGGAGTCCATGTAAAGCGCTTCAACAAATCCATGTTCACAGGCAAAATGAATGAAGCGGATATGCTGCATGAGCATCCCCTGGAACTGGCCGACATCAAGGCCGGTGTGGCAGAGCGGCCGTTGGATCCCGTGGAGATTCGCAAACGGCAGAGGGTCTATCTGCCGGTCGCCGGTGTGCTGGCACTCTTCATGCTGCTCGGCGTCTATGGTTTTGTGAACGCGGAGGAGACGGCGATCACCACGGTGGAGCGACAGGTACCTACCGTTGAAGTATTCGTGCCGTGGACCCCGACTCCCGCGCCCACGCAGACGGCAACTCCCGAAGGCGGCGCGACCGCCGAGCCCATCCCGTCCGGCCCGCTTACCTGGGACGGATCCATCGGCGAAATGCTCCAGGCCAAATGCTCGTCGTGTCATGGTGCGAGTGCCTTTGGAGGCTTGAATCTCTCCACCTATGCCGATGCCATGCAGGGCGGCGACTCAGGCCCGGCCATCGTCCCGGGCGATGCGGAGAGCAGTCTCCTGGTGACAATCCAACAGGCAGGCGCACATCCCGGTCAATTGACCCCCGAAGAGCTTGCCCGGGTTATTGAATGGATCGAGGCCGGAGCCCCTGAAAATTAAGGTTTACGACAGAGTGCAGAATTCAATTCTGCACTCTGTTTTTTCAATCGGATCATCGACAACCCGACTGCATCACCCTGGAGGCAATTATGAAGAAATTACGGGAACGTCTTGCACGGTTCTTCTTCCCCGCGACGGACTCGCCACGCTGGATGCTGCTCCTTCCCTACGCCACTCTGGGGGTACTGACGCTGTTCGTGGTTGCCGGCGGGGTGTATGGCTGGGAGTATACGAACTCCTCCGAATTCTGCGGCACGGCCTGTCATACCATGCCTCCACAGGATGCCGTGTACAAACAGTCCCCGCATGCCAATGTCACCTGCGAGGAATGCCATATCGGACGCGCCTCCTTTGTAAATCAGTTGACGCGCAAATCGCAGGGGCTCAAGGAAACCTATTACCAGGTCTTCAAACTGTATCATTTCCCGATCCGCGCCCGAGCGCTGCGGCCCGCACGCGATACATGTGAGAAATGCCACCTCCCCGAGACCTTCTCCGATGACAGTCTGCGCGTGATCAATCGTTTTGCAAACGATCAGGATAACACCCGGTCCAGCATTTATCTGGTGATGAAGACCGGGGGAGGGGCAAAGAGGGAAGGGCTGGGGCGCGGCATCCACTGGCACATTGTCAACCGGGTGGACTATTATCCGACGAATGCCCTGGAACAGGAAATCCCCTATGTGCGGGTCTACAACGAAGATGGAACCATTACCGAATATACGGATGTGGAATCAGATTTTGACAAATCGACTCTGGACGAAAGCAAACTGGCAACCATGGACTGCGTGACCTGTCACAACCGTGTTACCCACGAGTTTGCATTCCCGGAAGAGTCGGTCAACACAGCCATGGCCCGTGGACATATCAGTCCTGAGATTCCCTCGATCCATTCGAAGGCAGTGGCCGTGTTGTCTGTCGACTATGAGAGCCGCACCGATGCGTTTGCCGCCATCGATAACCTTGAAGCCTATTACGAGGGTACAGAGTATTACGCCGGTCACGAAGAGCAGATCAGCTCAGCCATCCAGACGATCAGGGACATCTATGACCGCACGGTCTTTCACGAACAGAAAATCAACTGGGGGACGTATCCAAGCAACCTCGGTCATATCAACTCACCCGGTTGTTTTCGCTGCCATGACGGCAGCCATCTGGATGAAGATCAGCAGGCGATCCGCCTGGAATGCAATGTCTGCCATTCCATCCCGGTCGTAAAGGGGCAGGATGATTTCCTGACGACAATTGAGATCAGCAGCGGCCTGGAACCCGAGTCGCACCTCAATCCGAACTGGATCAGCCTGCACAACCAGGTTTTTGGGGACTCCTGTTCCGCCTGCCACACGACCGATGATCCTGGCGGCACGAGCAATACTTCCTTCTGTTCCAATTCTGCCTGTCATGGGAGTGTGTATACCTTTGCAGGATTTGATGCCCCTGCCCTGCGCGAGATCCTCCAGTCGCAGCTGCCTGCGCCCGAGCCTGCCGCCGAACAGACGGAACTGACCGGCCCTCCCACGTACGACAATTATGTAGGCGCAGTGGCGGAAGCCAGGTGTGGAACATGCCACGGCGACCTGGCTACAGCCGGACTCAACCTGCTCACCTACGAGGGTCTCATGGCAGGCAGTGAGAATGGGGCGGTTGTCGACCCCGGGGATTCGGCCGGAAGTGTTTTATTCCAGGTGCAGAGCGAAGGCGGGCATTTTGGGAACTTTACCGATGAGGAGCTGGAGATCATCCGGCAATGGATCGATGCCGGAGCACCGGAAAACTAAACAATCCGATGTTCCTCCTACAAAAACGCGCTCCTCGTGGAGCGCGTTTTTGAATCCGGGTAATAGCCGTAATATTATCGTAATTATTTGTGACAATCTACTCACCTAAAAATGACATTCAATACTCATATTTATGAAGTTGGTCATAATAATAAGGATAGGTGGGGTAGATTTAATTTGCAAATGTGTGAAAGCGAACGGTATCGTTTTGGGTGAACTCCATGCCGGCCGGGTAGACAGCGGACATGGAGAAGTGGAGGGAGCATGCCCCA
>DATAKV010000716.1:0-2702 GCA_036261375.1 Anaerolineales bacterium | reverse complement strand
CGATCCCAGGTCAACCCTGACTGCTCTGCGATCCCAGTCTGGCAAGGATATCTGGCTCTTTGGCGGTGGGTCTCTCTTCCGCAGCCTGCTAGGGCTGGGTTTGGTCGATTCGGTTGAGGTTGCCATTATCCCTGTGCTGCTGGGCGGCGGAGTGCAGTTCCTCCCCGAGCCAGCAGCCCGGTCAAAGCTCAAGCTGGTCCGGCACCGGGTTTATGAGAAGACAGGCACGGTGTCTCTCGAATATGAGTTGATGTAAAGCCGCCCGCAGGCGATTGTCCTTCCAGACAAAGTTAGGCGGACCTTTACCCTGCTCAATAGCAGTTTTATTTTGAAACAGGGCCAGATGACCAGTCGGGGAATGTACCGCTGTCTGTACCGGCGCAGTTACCCCTGGAGAGCTCGATGCGCTCGGATGGATCGGCGACATTCAGGACGGTCAGGCACCCGTAGCGTGAGTAAACAAGATGCATCCCGTCGCGCGACCAGGCCGGGAAAGAATCATTCTCCCTCGGGTTGCTGGTCAGGTTGACCTGGTCCGTGCCATCCGCATTCATCACGAAGATCTCCTCATCCCCAAAAGATTCCGGGTCGTACCCAGGCGGTTCGTAATCGGGCAGGGTCGGCCAGCCGTACCGGGTGGAAACAAAAGCGATCCTTGTGCCATCCGGGGACCAGGCCGGATACTTGTTACTCCCTTCCGTGTCAGTCAGCTGAGTCAAGCCGCTGCCATCGGCATTGGCCACGCAGATCTCGAAATCTCCCTGCCCATTGGAAAGTGTGCGCCCCATGGTACAGTTCCAGGCGATCTTCTGGCTGTCTGGCGACCAGGCGGGATAATCGTTGACCCCCGGCGGCGTTCCAACAGGGATGGCATTTGCCCCATCTGTGTCCATGACCCAGATGCCTGATTTGCCCTGACGTTGTGAAAAGAAGGCAATCCGCGTCCCGTCCGGCGACCAGACAGGAGACCAATCCCCACCCGGGTTCCGCGAGATGTTGACCTGCCCCGAGCCATCTGCGTTCATCACATAGATTTCCTCATTACCGTCGCGATGGCTGCGGAATACGATCCGGGTGCCATCTGGGGACCAGGCCGCGTCAAAATCCCACTCCGGGTCTGTGGTGAGCTGGGTGACGCGCGAGTCGGCCAGGTCCATCACAAAGATATCGTTCTCACCCGAGTAGACAATATGGCCGGTAAGCCCGCCTGGCAAGTTGCCTGGAGTGGGAGTAAGAGATGGCGCAGGGGTGGAAGTAGGTGTTGGAACAGGAACAGGCGCAGCACAGGCCGCGGTACCCACCAGCACGAACAGGATCAGGAAACAAAGTCTCATAGTGCCTCTTTCCAATGATGTACATGTCAGATACACCGCTCATCGTCCTCCAGTTCCTCCGTTCATTGTCTTTCGGGGAGGATAAACGTATAATTTTACGGTATCGTTCGAGACTAACAATGAGGTCAAGCACATGGATAAAGCACAACTGATCGCCCTCTATGACCAGGACCAGCGCATCAACGTCGAGTATCCCGATAGCCGGCGGGAGGTCACGCCAGACGTGGTGCGCCACATCGACACATCCGATCTCCGCCAGGGACACGTGATCTACAGTCAATTATCCGAAGCCAACGCCGACGAGATCATCCGGGAGCAGATCTCTTATTTTGAAGGTCTGGTACAAAAATTCGAGTGGAAGCTGTTCGAGCATGACCGGCCGTCCGATCTGAAGGAACGGCTGGTGGCGCATGGCTTCACCGTCGAGGAGGCAGAAGCGATCATGGTGCTTGACCTGGCCGAGGCCTCGGCAGTTTTATGGAAGGCGGTCACGCAGGATATACAGCGCATCACTGATCCTGCAAAACTTGCGGACGTCCTGACCGTTCAGCAGCAGGTGTGGGACGAGGATTTTTCCTGGCTGGGCGAGTACCTGGGAGGAGCGCTCACCCGCTTCCCGGACCAGATGAGCGTCTATGTGGCCTATGTCGATCAGCAGCCGGCCAGCGCTGCCTGGACGTACTTCCCCAGGCACAGCCAGTTCGCCAGCCTGTGGGGAGGCTCCACGGTCAGCGGGTATCGCGGCCAGGGACTGTATACCGCCCTGCTCGCCGTGCGGACTCAGGAGGCCAAAGAACGCGGGCGCGCGTTCCTGACCGTGGATGCCAGCGACATGAGCCGGCCGATCCTGGAGAAGTTTGGTTTCCAGCAGATCGCCTGGTCCTGGCCCTGTAAATGGAACGGTAAGACTCAGGAATAGACTGGCAGACGCCGGTCGTTACACCCTCTATTGAGGAAACTTGAGATGATTCAAATTACAAGAACCAACTCTGAGAATCAAGACTTTATCGACCTGGTCAAAGACCTGGATGCAGAAATGGCCATACGAGACGGGGAAGATCATTCGTTTTACGCCCCATTCAATAAAATCGATACCATCAAGTATGCGGTCGTCGCCTATGAGAATGGGCGACCTGTGGGTTGTGGGGCTATCAAGGAATACTCGCCGGGCACGGTGGAGATCAAACGAATGTATACCTCCCCGGGCAGCAGAGGCAAAGGCATTGCCGGCCGGATTTTATCTGAATTGGAAGCATGGGCTGCCGAGCTGGGCTATGAAACGTGCATCCTGGAAACCGGCAAGAGACTACCCGAAGCGGTCCGGCTATATCAAAAAAACGGATACACCATCATTCCAAACTACGGTCC
>DATAKV010000696.1:0-4946 GCA_036261375.1 Anaerolineales bacterium | reverse complement strand
GATCTGGCAGGGCAAGCGTGGTCACAAAATGGCCATCTTCATCCGTGACACCAATCTCGTTTCCCAGTTGCACTAAGTTTGTGGGGTCATTCCCCGGCACAAAACGAACAGGCCCCTGTGCATTCGGAAAAAAGTTGAACCCTTCGATAGTAACGGTTTCATTGGGTTCGGCGCAGGTTGGTGTGACAGTAAGGTATGGACCGGAAGTGTCAGGTGTGGGAAGTTCAGGCTCGCCATCTGCAGGACACGTGACGAACAATGGCGTCATGGCCTGTTGCTCTTCCTGTTCGTACTCAAAAATATCCGGTTGAGCCAGGGCACGCACGACACGTTGAAGGCTCGTCTGGCGCTGTTCACTTCGTAGTTGCTCCAGATCGATATCCGTAATTTCAAAGCCGTAGGCAAATATGATCAGGATCAGGAGAACAAGCAGGCCTCGTTGCAGAGATTTCCACGGAGATGCTTTTTTATTCTTCATAGCTTATCCTACCCGCTCGGCATCGCGGCCGTAAATATCTTTGAATTTCTGATCGTCGATATCCTTAGGCAGACCTTCGAAGACAAGCTTGCCTTCATTCAGGGCGATCACACGGTCGGCATAGCGATGCACCAAATCGAGGAAGTGCAGGCTGCACAGGACGGTCACGCCGTCGTTTTTATTGATCTCCTCGAGATGCTTCATAATACTGTGAGCCAGGACCGGGTCGAGGCTGGCAACCGGCTCGTCGGCCAGGATTATCTGTGGATCCTGCATGAGCGCCCGGGCGATCCCAACACGCTGCTGCTGTCCGCCGCTGAGCTCGTCCGCACGCTGGTTGGCCTTGTCTGCGATCCCGACCCGCTCGAGCTGCTGCATGGCTTTCTCCAGGTCTTCCTTTGGGAAACGATTGAATAAGCTCCAGGCCGGGTTCACATATCCCAACCGGCCTGCCAGCACGTTGGTGATGACAGTAGAGCGATGCACCAGGTTAAAGTGCTGGAATACCATGCCGATCTTGCGGCGGATGCGGCGCATTTCCTCGGGTGTTGCGGAGGTCACATCCTCCCCATCCCAGAGGATCTGGCCGGCCGTGGGATCGATCAGGCGGTTGATGCAGCGCAGCAGTGTGGACTTGCCTGAACCGCTCAGGCCGATGACGGCCAGGAATTGTCCCTTGGGTACCTCGAAGGAGACATTGTCCAGCGCCTGTACACCGCCTTCATATACTTTTGTTAGGTTTTTTACTTGGAGCATAATCTGTTCTCGTTGTCAATTGTGATAGGGCGTGTGACGCCTTCGTTCCGCGGAATCCCCTCGATTATAAGAAAGAAAATGAATTGGATAAAGACAATTTCGGGCAGAGACCGAAGTCCCTGCCCGAATGGATTGCAAACGAACTGGATTATCTGAGCGACTCAATGGTCGTGCCGGACTCGGCCACAAGCAGGCGGACAAAGTCGTAATCGGCATCGGTAGCGGGCTCAAGGCCAGACCAGCCGTAGAAATCTTCACTGCCGATGGAGGTGCTCCAGGCTTCGGTCTCGGCAAAGGCAAGCAGAGCTTCTTCGATCTGCGTGCGCAGTTCCGCCGGAAACTCAGGAGCGAAGGACATGGTGTCGTTTGGAATATCCGGTGAGAGGCTCAGGATGCGAACCTTCTGGACGACATCGGGGAACTCTTCGCGGATGTTGGCGCGGGCATCGAGAACGCGGTAGCCTTCGCAGAGCAGCTGGCTGCCGTCTTCATTGAGACCGCAGGTGCTTACATCGACAGGAACTTCGGGATCGTCGCCGACCGCCCAGGGTTCGGCGCCTTCGGGCGCGGCCCACGGGCTGTAGAAGGCGGTCGCGAAGTCGGCTTCACCGTTGTAGACAGCACGAACTGCCCCGGGATGATCACCTGCTTCAAGGGTTTCACCAGGAGTAATGCCAGCTTCCTTCAACTGCACAAACGGGACCAGATAACCGGAGGTAGATCCGGCATCCGGATAGGCCCACTTCTTGCCTTCCAGGTCCTCGAGGGACTGGATGTCGCTATCGCGACCGACAACGAACATGGTCCAATAGACACCCCAGCCGCGGCGAACGGCTCTGAAGGAAACATCCACACCACACAGGTCATTGGCCAGCACGTAGCCAAAGGCAGGGATGAAGGCCATAGTGTCTGTGGGGGAGGCGCACATTTCTTCGATGGTGGCGGCATAAGAGGTCGGCACGCTCACTTCGAAGGTCAGGCCGGTGGCCTCATTGAGGGCTTCGGCCATGATCTCACCACCGGTGACGATCACGTTGGCGTCCACAGACGGGACGAACAACACCTTGATCGGGTGATCGGGAGAACCGATCTCCTGGGCGGGTGCTTCTGTAGCAGCCTCAGTCGGTGCTTCGGTCATCGGCGCTTCGGTGGGAGCCTCGGTCGGCGCTTCGGTCATGGGCGCCTCAGTGGGGGCCTCGGTGGCAGGCGCGCAGGCAGAGACCACCAGCACGAGGATCGCCATCAAAGCCAGTAGTGCATTCAGTGACTTCTTCATTTCTTCTCCTCTTGATATTTGGATTTGGGAAAGTTTCCCGAACGTAGTTTATGATACAGCGTATTCTTCAATCAGACAAGTGACTTTTGTTTAGATTGAAGCATTTCTCATTTTACGAGTGTGGTCAGGTCCAGGGCCGATGCCCTCACATACCTTCGGAACTCCGCGTAAAAGCCATCGTTGACCACCTGCAGTTCCTCGATGCCATAGGCGGTCCGGAACGCCTCCCGGCCATTATCGGTTTGCAGGATGGCGGCAATCTGTGCCGCAAACAGCTCGCGCATGCCCTCGGGCATACGGGTTGAAAAAGCCAGAACTTCGTACGGAATGATCGCGGGAATCTGCCAGACCACGATGACCTGCTCGACCAGGTCCGGAAATTCGTCCTCCAGCGAAGGGAACTTGCGTGCGTCGACATACGTTGCACCGAAATCGCAGATC
Source organism: Anaerolineales bacterium (assembly GCA_036261375.1). GTDB lineage: Bacteria > Chloroflexota > Anaerolineae > Anaerolineales > Villigracilaceae > Defluviilinea. The sequence continues at coordinate 1,995 of DATAKV010000696.1, read as the reverse complement.
CCGCTGGCGTAAAGTGAACGGACCACCGTAGGATGTCCTTCCACGAACGCGGCGGGCTTGGTGACGATCAGGCTTTCATTCAAATATCCCAGCGGCACCACGTATCCGGACGGCGACATCTCATCGCTCCAGCAGGGCTTCTTTTCGATGAACTGGGCGAGCGCTACGGCAGCAGGCTCGGTATTTTCCCCGACCACGTCATCATAAAAAGATTCGAATCCGCCCTTGCGCGTGGCAAGGAACTGGGCGCCGTACAGCGACTCACCATCCTGCATCAGGCCATATACCGCCCGCACCAGGTCCCGCTGGTAGGCCAGCTCGTAGGCGTACGGATCGAGCAGGACGATGTGGGCATTGCCCTGCTCGATTGAATCGACCAGTGATGTGTAGGAATCCGGGGAAACCGTGACAACCGTATAACCGGTCCGTTCGGTAAACTGAGAAGCGATCAGCCGGGCAGCTTCGATCTGTTGCGCTGAGTCGGTGCCAGGCGGCAGGGCGAGGATGATCGGATTTTCGGCGAGGCCCAGCTCCACCGCCATAGATGGAGGCGGGGCAGTGTCCGTCGGTGTGGCGGCTGGTGCGGGGGAAGAGGTTGGTGTAGCCAGCGCCATGTTAACGCGTGGAAATGTGCAATTTGCGAGGAAAATTGCCCCGATAAGTAAGAAAATTGTTAATACGACTGGTGTACGGTTCACGTCTGATTCGTAGAGATTATAATACGGGCATGAGAAACAATAACCTGTTCTCTTTATTGATATTGATCGTGTTAATAGCAGGTGCCTACTTTATCGTTCAGACCATCCAGCAGACCCAGCAGGCTGTGACTGAGCCTTTCAACCAGGTCAGCCAGGCCAATCAGTCATTACAGACCCAGGTCTCGAACCTGTTGAATCCCACCCCCACCATTATCCCCGACCCTGTCACGTACATCAATGAAATACGCGCGCTGGCGAGGCTCGAAACCATCCAATACAGTGTGGAAAAGGTCATTACCGGTGAAACGGGCGGCGGTACCTTCCAGGCTTTGTTCGGCGATAAGATCCTGTTCGTGGGGCACGGCACTGTGATCGCCGGCATCGATATGGCAAAGATGCAGCCCGAAGACATGCGCTACGAAAACGGTGTGCTGACCGTGCGGCTGCCTCCGGCCGAGATCTTTATTGCCGCCCTGAACAATGAAAAATCCTATGTGTACGACCGCAATACCGGCGTCCTGACCCGGCCGGATATCAACCTCGAGACCCTGGTCCGCCAGAGTGCTGAACAGGAAATCCTCAAGGGCGCCTTGGAAGATGGCATTCTCGAGCAGGCCCAGGTCAATGCCGAGGCGTATCTGTTGAAGTTCTTCGCTGCGCTCGGTTTTCCCAACACGATCTTTCTATACGACCAGGGGTAGTAGAGACGTTGCAACGTCTCTACTACCGTTCCGTCCAGGAGGGGTGAGCGTATTTTTCACGGACCAGGTCATCCGTCCTGTCTGCTTCGGATCCGGATAGTTCTCCTCTTTCCAATATTAAACCCAATTGCGATTCGAAGGCCTGGATGAAGGCCTGCGCGGCTGTCTCCCAGCTGACTGTGTATCCCAGTGCTGATTCCACGGTGGATGCCTTCGCCAGTAGACGTCTCGCCGCTTCTTCGCGCGCCGTCTCGCTTTCGAAGACCAGTGCCTGGCAGATGCGTGAGAGATCTCCAGTGAGCGGCAGTGAGCCATGCTGGAGAACGCCCTCCTTTTTGCGGGCCTGGGCGGAACCGATCAGCTTTTTCCCATCGACGGTGATCTCATAGGTGGAAGGGACTTCGAAGCAGACCGGGTTGGGCATGGAGCTATTTTCTGCCCTGCCCTCCTTTATATCCACAGGGACTTCCAGTTTTTTTACGGCGAGCAACAACGCCTGAGCCAGGCGGTTGTAGGATTCGAGAACCGTCCCGGCTACGCGGGGCTCGTCGTTTGGTGCGATGACCGAGTAGGTAATTTCATCGGTGTGCAGGATG
>DATAKV010000686.1:0-24346 GCA_036261375.1 Anaerolineales bacterium | reverse complement strand
CCGATTCGTATTTGAATGGAATTTCAGGAATCAGGATCACATCCGTCCCTCCGGCGATTCCGGCATGCAATGTTATGAAGCCTGCGTTACGTCCCATCAGTTCGAGCACCATCACGCGGTGATGGGCTTCGGCCGTGGTGTGCAGTTTATCGATGGCTTCGGTCGCCGTGTTGACCGCAGTGTCGAACCCAAATGTAGCCTCTGTGCCGCCGATATCGTTGTCGATCGTTTTTGGTACGCCAATGAGCGGCGCGCCCTTTTTGAAAAGCTCGTGAGCAATATGCAGTGTTCCATCGCCGCCCAGAACGAGCAGGGCATCCATCTGTAATCGTTCGATGCCATTGATGATCTCACTCGAGACATCGATGGTTACTTCTTTGCCATCCCGGATGACCTTGCGGGCATAGGGATTTCCGCGATTTGCCGCGCCCAGGATCGTTCCGCCGCGTGGCAGGATGCCGCGCACATCCTGGATCCCTAATGAGACAACTCCCCTTTCTTCTATAAATCCATCATAGCCATTGCGGATGCCGATCACCTCGCATCCAAATTCATAGATTGCCGTTTTGACGGCCGCACGGATGACCGCATTCAATCCGGGCGCATCCCCGCCACCGGTGAGAATTCCGATTCGCTTCATCGTCTTCTATTCTCCTTCGCAAATAATCATACCCTACTCTGGAACCTTTCTTGCACATCATCGTATATAACCATATAATGAGTACGATGGAACAGACAACTTCTCAAACACGCATTGCCGGCCTCACCCGCTGGCTGGTCCCCCTGGCTGCGCTCACCGCCTTCGCCGTATGGTTTTTCATTGCACCGCAGGGTCTGCTCGGCAAAGCAGACTCGATCGGCTATGCCATCTGTCATCGCATCGATGAGCGATCGTTTCACATCGGCGAGCGCCAGCTGCCCCTGTGTGCCCGCTGCACCGGCGAATTCTATGCCGCGGCCATCACCCTGGCCTTTTTAGCCATCGTCAGCCCAAGGAAGAGCGGGATGCCTGGCTGGAAGCTTGGTATTCCTCTCCTGCTGTTCCTGGCCGCATTCGGCATCGACGGCACGAACTCCTATATCTATCTGCTCAAGAGCACAGCGGGCGGACGCCTTGAGAACATCCCCAATCTCTACATCCCCAGCAACACACTGCGCCTATTCACCGGAAGCGGCATGGGCGTCGCCCTGGCTTCGGTACTGTACCCTGCGTTCAACCAGAGCGTCTGGGCAACCGAGAACAGGGAACGTGCTCTAAGCTGGAAAACGCTTGGCATCCTCGTCGGCATCGTGTTCCTGGTCAATCTTGCCGTCCTGACGGACAATCCTGTGGTGCTTTACCCCGTTGCCATCCTGAGTGTGCTTGGCGTACTGGCGCTGCTGGTCATGGTTTTTAGCATGGTATGGATCCTGATGATGCGTCAGGAAAACAATTTCAATTCGTTAAAAGAGATGTGGATGCCCATCCTGGCCGGCACGACAATGGCCTTCCTGATGATCACGATTATCGATCTGCTGCGGCTCCGGCTTACCGGGACGTGGGGCGGCTTTCCGTTGGGCTGATTCTCAAGTACGAATTAAAAGCTGTCGGGCTGCAAGCCCGACCTACTCGGAGGACCGATGGAATTACTCACTGGTATTTTTACCGCATTTGGACTCTCGGCAAGCGCGGGATTGAACGCCTACATCCCGCTTCTGCTTGTCGGACTGATCGCCCGTTATACAGACCTGATGAGGCTCAATGCGCCCTGGGATACCCTGGCCAACCCCTGGATCATATTGATGCTGTGCTTCCTGGTCATTATCGAGATGCTGGCCGATAAAGTCCCGGCGGTCAATCATGTCAATGACCTGATCCAGACACTGATCCGCCCGGCGGCAGGGGCGATTGCCTTCGCGGCCAGTGCCAACGTGGTCACCGATATCAGCCCGGTGCTGGCCCTGGCATCCGGATTGCTCGTCGCCGGGACGGTGCACGTCGCCAAGGCAGGAGCGCTCCGTCCGGCTGTCACGGCCACCACAGGCGGGGCGGGAAACATCCCCGTCTCGATCGCCGAGGATATCGTTTCGACGGTGCTGTCGATCCTGGCGATCGTTCTGCCCATCCTGGTGGGTACTTTGCTGATCGTGGTCGCCGCGTTCATCGTCTACTGGCTGTACCGGCGCTCCAACCGAAACCTCGCGTAGTAGTCAACCAAAAGGAGATACCATGTCCAACTCTGAGCTCCCGCCTCTTCCAAACTCAGCCCCTCCGCCAACCAGCAGTCTATCCTTAACCAGTATGATCATGGGAATTATCGGCTGGGTCTTGTTACCGATCGTGGGCGGCCTGATCGCCGTGATCACCGGCCATATGGCAAAAAAGGAGATCCGGCAGAGCAACGGCCTGCTGGGAGGCGACGGCATGGCTACCGCCGGCCTGGTGCTTGGCTATTCCAACCTGGCTCTCGGTGTCTGCGGCTGCCTGGCTGTGATCCTCTTCCCCGCCCTGCTGGTCGGCGTGTTCGGTGTTGTTGATCAGATTTTCAATGCAATTCCATAGCACATCTTGCGGGTGTCTTCTGCAGAAAAACTACCTGATATAATCGGCCCGTCGTAGCAAGTCATTCTGTCATTGTCTGGAGGAACCCATGGAAACACCCCCTTATGCCCCCCTGCCGGAAGAGCCCAAGAAGAGCAATACGACCCTGATCATTGCCGTTGTCACCGTTGTTCTTCTGTGTTGTTGTTGTATTACACTGGGCCTGCTTTGGCAGTATGGCGATGCCCTGATGAACTCTTTCTAATCCAATTTCAAGACCCTTCAGCCTCCGGTTTCATCCCGGAGGTTTGTCGTTTAAAAACAGATTTTTTAGTTCCTTCAATCCATTCAGCGCGCCGTTCCTCCATTCTTCACTCAGCTGCAACGATTTGAATTCATCTTCATCAAGAACTGTCTGTTCTCCGCTCACCGATACCCATAAGTCCAGGGCGAGATCCACATAGGAGACCAGGCCATCCTCAAAGACAGCCGGCAGACCGATATTACAGTACCAGCCTTTGACCTGTTCATCGTCCCGGTCATGGATGACAAAGATGTTATACCAGCGGTCTGAATAATAATATTCAACAAAACGATCCCCCTTCTTAAAGACAACATCCATGAACGGCATATCGGCGCGATCGAACAGGGCTTCGAGGATGATCGAGCGCTCGTCGCGCTGCAGGATCACACCTTCGTATTCATGTTTTACTTCCCCTTCGGGATTTTTCTTTTGTACCTTTATCCTCATGACAGACACTCGATCCTGACCGGCACCGCAAGCTTCTCCCCAACTTTCGGCGCGCTCTGAACATAGACATAGAACCCGTTCTCCAACGTTACCTTAAAACGATCCTGCTGGAAGATCACGTCACTGACAACCCCCTGAATGGTATTCGCTTCCTGCTCCGCGGGCAGAGGCCGCGCCAGCACATGGACGGTTTCTCCCGTTTGGTGTGGATGCTCACATGCAGTATTGAAAACACCATACCGTGTTTCCACTTTCCCTGTTCCGTCCAGCACTCTTCCCTCGACCACGAGACCCAGCCCCAGGAAGCGGGCCACAAACGCCGACCGCGGATCCGCCCAGACGTCCACAGGGCTTCCCTGGCGTACGATCTTTCCCTCATGCAGGATCAGGACCCGGTCAGCGATAGCGAATGCCTCCTCCTGATCGTGAGTGACATAGACGGCAGGTATGGTGGTTTGGTGCAAAATTTTCCTCAATTCCTGCAGCAGATCCTCTCGCAGGGTCCTGTCCAGGGCGCCCAGCGGCTCATCGAACATCAACAGCCGCGGACGGGTGGCCAGCGCCCGAGCCAGCGCCACACGCTGCTGCTCGCCGCCGGACAGATCGGTCACCTGTCTTTCCTCAAAACCGCCCAAGTCGACCATTTCCAAAGAATTGACTACACGCTCTTTAATTTCTATCTCTGGCAAACGTCTCATTTTTAGACCGAAGGCCACATTCTCCCAGACGCTCAGGTGTGGGAAGAGCGCGTAATCCTGAAAGACCAGGCCAAAATCCCGGAGATGAGGCGGCAGGCTGGTGATGTCAATACCATTAAACGATACAGTCCCCGAATCTGCATCCTCCAGACCGGCGATGATCCGCAAAAGTGTCGATTTTCCACTCCCGGAGGCGCCAAGAAGGCAGATCGTTTCCCCGGTGTCCACCTGGAATGAAATATCGTTGAGCAGCAGCTTGCCTTCATAGGTCTTGAAGATATGTTGGACGTCGAGCATCAGAATTCTCCGGCGCCTGGGAGGCGCAGTTTTTCGATCAATAGAATGCCGAGCAGGGTAAGCAGCATCAGGAGGGTCGCCATCGCCATCGCCTGGCCATAGTTGAGACCGCCAGGCTGGGAGAGAAAGCGCTCGATGGCTACAGGTAGCGTCGGGTATTCGGGGCGCGAGATCAAGAGAGTGGCACCGAACTCACCCAGGGAAATGGTAAAGGCAAAGACCCCGGCCGTAAGGGTTGCCCGACGCAGGATGGGCAAATCAATGTTTCTCCATACTTCGAGGGGCGATGCCCCCAGGGTTGCCGCCGCCTCCCGTATCCGTTCAGGAATGGATGCGATGGCCGGCTGCAGCGATCGAATGACAAAGGGCAGTGCCACCAGGGTATGGGCAAACGGTACCAGCCAGGGAGAGCTCAGCCAGGCGCCATAGGAGATGATAAATCCAAGCCCCAGCATAACGGCGGATGAGCCGAGGGGCAGGATGATCAGCGGGTCGAGAATCTTTTCGAGGCGCGTAGGTCTGGCCAGTGCCAAAGCGGCGGGAAAACCCAGAAGCAAGGAAAGGCCGACTGTTGCTCCTGCATATCCCAGGGAGTTGGCAGTCGCCTGGATCGGCGGGACATAAAAGACCGATCCGCGGCGGTTGACGAACAGCTCCGAGTAATAATCGGTCGTGAAGCCATACTGCACGTCGCCGCGCTGGCCGCGGTCTGCTTCGATGCGGAAAAGGGAACGGAACGGGAGAGCAGAGAGAGGCAGTAGGAAAAAGGCCGTCAGTAGAATAGGCAGCACAATGACAAATAGCCTTTCACGTAGAGTCCGTGCCCGCCGGATGTTCGAGCTCGCAGAGCGCGGTGCAGTTTGAATGATAGTACGCGAGACCACCCGAGTATAGAGCAGAGAGATCAGCAGCGTGCAGACGAGCTGGATGATCGATAACAGGGCGGCAAGTGACAGGTTCGGCAGTCTCAGAACCCGCAGGTAGATTTCGACTTCCAGGGTGGCGAACTGCGAGCCACCCAGTAACAGGATGACACCGAAGCTGGTGAAGTCGAAGAGGAAGACAAGCAGGGAGGACGCCAGCAGAGCCGGGCGGAGCAGAGGAAAGGTCACATGCCGCCAGACGCGCAACGGGTCTGCGCCCAGCGAGCGCGCCGCGGCCTCCAGCCGGGGATCCAGGCTGGAGAGGGCATTGCTCACCACGCGCATGACGATGGTTGTATTGTAGAAGACGTGTGCGATCAGGATCGCCGTCAGGGTTCCGATGAATTGGAAGTTGGAATCCGGGAAGAGGTTCTGGATCAGGCCGCGCGGACCCAGCAGGGCACTGAACCCGGCCGCGACGACAACCGTCGGCAGCATGAAGGGGACGGCGGTCAAGGCCCGTAACACGGATTTACCGGGAAAGTCATAACGCGCGAACAGGAAGGCTGCGGGAAGGCCGAGGAGCAGCGTTAGAAGAGTCGAAAGAGCTGCCTGGTAGAGCGTGAAGAGGAAAACACGCCAGGCAAGCAGAAGATTACTACTCGTCAGCGTGCTGACGTCAAACGTGAGAGCGATGATGCGGGAGAGCGGATAGAAGAACGCGACAACCAGAAACGTTAAAGGGAACAGCCAGAGAAGCGGGCGAAAACGGGTAGACAGGTATACAGGTACAGACGTAAACGGAGACGTACGTCTGGCTTGTGCGATCTGTTCACCTGTTTTCATGGATACCTGTCTGCTTCTCTATTCCATCACCACATCGGTCCAGGCCTGGATCCAGGCATCGCGGTTTTCAGCAATGACATCCGGAGCCAGCTGAGCGGCCTGCTCGGGGGCTTGTGCGTATTTTGTAAATTCATCGGGCAGAGCGGCATTCGGGTTTACGGGATACACGAACATCTGCAGGGGAACATCCTCCTGGAATTGCTGTCCGAGCATGAAGTCTACGAATTTTTCGGCGAGGGCGCGCTGCCGGGTCCCTTTGAGGATGCCGACAAATTCGACCTGGCGGAAGCAGGTATCGGGTCCGGTGATGGAGGCGGTCGGGGCATCGTCGAGCGGTGTTTCCGCGTAGATCACCTCGGCAGCCGGAGAGGTCCCATAAGAGACAACCAGCGGCTGGGGTCCGCGTCCGGAGGAACCGCTGAAGTTGGTATAGTAGGCCGTCTCCCATCCGTCGACCACGACCACTCCATTCTCCTTCAATGCCTGCCAGTATTCGGTGAACGATTCACCGTAGTGCGCGACTGTCCCCAGCAGGAATGCCAGACCCGTGGAAGACGTGGCCGGATTTTCCACGACAAGCAGTCCCTTATACTCCGGCTTCGTCAGATCTTCCAGGCTTTGCGGTATGGCCAGGTTGTTCTCTTCGAAATAGGCCTTGTCGTAATTGATGCATACATCGCCGTAATCGACAGGCAGCGCCCGGTTGGAGGCATCCAGCTTGAAGGCATCGGGGATCTCATTCAACACCGGCGAATCATACGATTCAAAAATATCCTCTTCGAGCGCCCGCGAGAGGAATGTGTTGTCCACGCCAAAGAGCAGGTCGGCGAGCGGCGCATCCTTGGTCAGGATGGCCCGGTTCAGTACGGATCCGGCGTCTCCACCGGGCAGGAAGACAACTTCTGCATTGTTAGCCTCTTCGAACGATCTGACAACCTCCTCACTGATGGAGAACGAATCGTGGGTCATGACCGTGATGGTCTCGGGGCCTGTGGACGGCGTCGCTGTTGATTCGGGCGCGCAGGCTGCCAGCAGCAGGAGAGATAAGAGTAACAAACGATTCATGGGTTCCTTTCCATTTATGTGCGGCGATGGACTACCAGGAGCAATCCATCTTCAACGGCAATGGATGCTGTTTCAGCCAGCATCTCATTGCTGACGCCGCGCGTTTTATCGGGGTACAGTGTTTCCCTGCGGAGGGGCCATCTCAGATGTTCCGTCAGGACACCGGTAACCGCGCCCTGCCAGGGGATCAGGGAAACGATATCGCCGCCCCTGCCATGGACCTCCACCCGGTCCCGGCAAAGCAGGACCTCCTCCACCCCATCGTCGAGACGGATATCGAATTTCGAGAGTCGATCATCGGTCAGAAGGGTAATGTTTGCGAGGGTCTGGTCAAGACGGCCTCCGAGTGCTCCTAGGATAATGATCTTATTTGGCTTCAGTGCCAGGGCCCGGTTGATCGCAAGCTCGAGGTCGGTCTCGTTCTTGTCATGCGAGAACGACTCGATGGTGACATTGGCTTTTTTGAGCTCCTGCAGTTGTGCAGGCTCGGCCGAGTCCAGATCGCCTACGATCAGGTCTGGCTGCAGACCGAGGGCCAGCGCGTGACGCGTCCCGCCATCGGCACAGATAATATAGTCGCCCCTCTGTAGGAGGGTGCGCGCTCGATCGAGGTCGGGCAGTTCGCCGTTGGCAAAGATGAGAATGCGCTGCAATGAAAAATCCTCCGGGGGCGGAGGATGATGGGTTGAAAATATATATTCCCTCCGCCAGCATGATCTGGATCAGGTAATTCGGGTCAAGCGCGGCTCGCTACTCTCAGTCCCGCATCGTGGGACACCCCGTTCGATTGTGTTGATTAATATACTCGATATTCCCAGCCTGTCAATTCGAAAATACACCTTACAGAGCTGTAGACAGGATTTTTATACCTGTTCCAGAAAAAACCAGTATCATTTGTGACAGGCAGCAAAAATGGGGAAGCAAAAATTATCGTGCCGCCCAGAGGCTCGATGCAGCCTTGTGTGCATGCAGGTTGGATGTACAATATAGGGTTTTGACTGTGTAACTATTTCTAATCCCCCCCTAATCAACGATCGACACAAATCTATCGGACGCGCCGCCGCCACTCTTCCTTCATCTGCAGCTCGCGAGGACTGAGACCGGAATCGAGCGCCAGAAAATCGGTCAGCAGGCGGTTGAACTTGCTTGTCTCGTCGATCATCGGAAAGTGTCCGGACCCCTCCAGCTCGATCTGGTGAGTCATGGTCGAGAGGGAGAACTCTTCGTCGGGCGTCGTGATCGCCGGGTCCTTATCCCCATACACCAGCAGGCACGGAATGTTCGTACTCCGGAACGTCGTAAAGATATTACTCGATTGCAAGCCAACCAACGAAGCGGCGATCGCCTGGATATCGGCCTTCGGCGCATCCACCAGGGCAGCTGTCGCTTCTGAAGACCGGTTGGCGAGCCAGTCGGTCAATTCGGATGGGGACGCAGTCCGCAGGCGGGTGTGGACGGCCGCGTAATCCAGCGGGGTGCTGACAGCCATCAAACGGTCCACGCTCTGGGGGAAGCGGGTGGCGAATGCCATGCCAACCAGACCGCCCAGCCCGTGACCCACGAGGGCGATCTTGCCGATTCCCATCTCCATCAGGAACCGATCGATCAGGGATACCTGGTTTTCAAGGGAATAGTTCACGACCGTGTGCGCCGTATCTCCAAAGCCCCACAGGTCCAGCGCGTAGGCGCGGAAGGAGGTCGAGGCGACCTGCATGGAGGCGATCCAATAGCGCCATGAGCCGACCCAGCCGTGCAGGAAGATGACAGGACGTCCCCGTCCCAGCACTTCGTAATGCACAATGGAGATATCGAGGAGGATGGCGCTCAAATCTTACTTCCCAAACTTGGCCAAGATGGTCTTGACATGCGAGGTTAATTGGTCGGGAGCAAAAGGCTTGAGCAGGTACTCCTCGGCGCCAGCCTCCAGCCCCTGCTGGATCTCGGCTTCCTGCCCCTTGGCGGAGAGGAATACAATGGGAATATCCTTCAGATCCGGATTGAGCTTCAAGATGCGGCAGGCCTCATAGCCGGTCATGCGCGGCATGCGGACATCCATCAGGATTAGGTCCGGGTTGACCTGCGGAGCCAGCTGGACGGCCTCCTCCCCATTGGCGGCCGCGAACACCTCATACCCTGCAAAACGCAGGGTAAACGCAACCAGGTCTCGAATGTCTCGTTCATCTTCGGCGATCAGGATCTTTGCCATTGATTCCTCATTGAGCTTCATAAACAGGCAGTGTAAAGGAGAACGTACTCCCCTCGCCCGGCACGCCTGTGCTGTTCATCCAGATGCGGCCTTTGTGCATGTCCACAATTTGTTTAACGATGGACAGCCCCAATCCGGTTCCGGGTGTGGATAGGACCATCGGGTTTTCCCCCCGATAAAACCGCTCGAAGATGCGGTCCTGATCCTCGAACGGGATTCCGACACCATTGTCCTTCACATCCACCTGGACCTCGTGCCCGCCGTTCGGAGCATGGATGCGGACAATAATGGTGCCGTTCTCGGGGGTGTAGTTGTAAGCATTGTCCACAAGGTTTCCCAGGATCTGGCGGACCCTCTCCATGTCGCCGTAGACACGCGGCAACCTGCGAGGCGCATCGAGAGAAAGTGCCATCGGCCGGTTCTCCTCCTGCGAGCGGCGCAGCACGTCGCCGATGACATCTTCGGCCACTTCGCGCAGGTCGAGCGCCTGGGGCGAGAGGGTGACGGCTCCCGACTCGATGCGTGAAACATCCAACAGGTCGTTGACCAGGATGTTCAGCCTCTCCGTGTTGTTCTTGACGATGCTCAGGAAGTGCGTCTGGTTTTCATTCAACGCTCCTGCCGCGCCCATGAGCAGGACATCCACATAGCCGCGGATGGAGGTCATCGGAGTACGCAGCTCATGGCTGACCGTAGCAACGAACTCCGACTTGAGCCGGTCCACTTCCACCTCGTGGGTGATATCGCGGAAGATGGATACGGTGCCCAGGAAATCGTTTTGCAGGATCACGGGCGCAAGATGAACGAGGATGATTCGACCATTCTCGAGATCGATTTGTTCCGCATAGGTATCGCCCTGCTGGTAGCCGCCCGGCGAATCCGACCAGTCACGGATGGTCTGCATCCAGGTCCCGGCCGATTTACCGAACAGTCCACCGAACACTTCCAGGGACTGGCCGAGTACCCGCCCGGCCTCAAGGCTCAGGATTTTTTCCGCAGAGGGGTTGATGAACGATATACGGTTATTTGCGCCGGTGACCAGCACACCGTCAGCAACCGCTTCCAGGATGGCCTGTGAGCGGCTGGCATCCTCCTGTTCGCGGCGGAGCATGCCGCCCAATCGCTCGGCCTGGTCACGGATCAGCTCGTAGAGGTGAGCATTGTTGATCGCCACGGCCACCTGTCCCGCAATGGCTTTGACCAGGTTCAGCACTTCGGCACTAAAGAAGTTTGGCTTGCGATGATAGATCAGCATGGCGCCGATCACGTCCTCCGCCACCAGCAGAGGCATGGCAATGGCGCTGCGATGCTCTCGTGAGGAGGCTGCCGCCTTGACCCAGCGAGGATCGTTGAGCAGGTCATCAATCAGGGCCGGCTCGCGCTGGGCGACCACCCAACCCGCCAGACCTTCGCCGATCTTGAGCCGGAATCCGCGTCCTTCGCCCGAAATCCGGTCGCTCAAATACCCATATCCCGCCCGGAAGTGCAGCAGGTTATCTTCGATATTGAGCAGCATGATCGTCCCCTGCTCGGCGCCGATTGCGTCGTTGAGCAGGGCAAGGGTCCGGTTCAGCGCCCGGTCGAGGTCCAGGCTGGAGGAGACTTCGGTCAGAATATGGAGGAGCGTCTCCGTATTCTGCTGTTCACGCTGTAACTGGGCAGTACGTTCCACCACGCGCATCTCGAGCTCACGCGCCAGGCGCTCCGTCTCGTTGAACAGCCGCCCATTCTGGATGGCAACGGCCGCCTGGTTGGCCAGCGTGCTCAGGATTTGCAGATCATCTTCCGAGTACACATTCGGTTTGTAGCTCTGCGCGGAGAGCATACCGACCGTCCTGCCGCTCAGTGTCATTGGCACAGCCAGAATGGACAGCGGCGTATCCGGGTTCCCGTAGGTCACACCGCCCATATCGTCCACGGTCTGGGCGCCATGCAGGAGCAGCGGCTCTCCGGTGGTAATGACGCGCCCACTCAGACCCTGGTCACGCGGGATGCGGGTGATCGGCGCACGCTTGTCATCATCGACCAGGTAGACACCCTCGATCTCATCCGTCTCTTCATCCAGGAGACTGATCACAAAGGATTCGACGGGCATCAATCGTTCAGCCGCCCGGTGGACTGCGATGTAGACCTGTTCCGGATCCAGGTTGGCACCGACCTGATAGCTGGCCTGGTTGAGGATGGAGAAGCGCTCGGCCGTCGAAAGCGTGGACTGGTAAAGGCGGGCATTCTCCAGGGCGATGGATGCCTGGTTGGTTAATGTGCGCGCCAGCTCGATCTCGGTCAGGCTGAAGCGGACGGCCTCGGTCTGGTAGATAAAGATCAAAGCCCGCAGGTTTGCCCCGCTGACCAGAGGCAGGATGAGCAGAGACCTGGCGTCCTCACCCAGGAATTCCCGCAGAGGGATCAAGTCCGGCTCGGCATCCACTGCATCCGTAGTGAATACGCCCAGCGATTCCCGCAGGCGGTCGAAAATGGGTGCATCGGGCAGTCTGCGGGGCAGCTCCACGCTTCGGCGGGGTATGGCATGTTTCCAGACCGGGCTGCCGCGCTCGAACAGCACGATCGATACATTCGGTGCATCGAGCGCATCCAGAAGCTCCTGGGCCGTCAGCTGCAGGATCTTCCCTTCGTCTAGCAGCCCACTCAGGGCAGAGGAGAAACGGTTGAGCAGCCCCAGACGCTGTGAGCGTTCATCCAGCTCTGTGGCGCGGCTCAGGCTTTCCTCGAACAAACGGGCATTTTCCAGGGCGATGGCCGCCTGGCTGGCAAAGGTTGTGCCTACCTGTATGGACTCACGGCTGTAGAAATGCGACTGCCATTTCTCCAGAGCCAGCACACCGATCACCTGGTTCTTGGAGATCAAGGGAAGACCCAGCCAGGAAAGACGCGGCGCTTCCAGCGTGGGGAAACGCGGATCCTGGCGTACATCGCCAACGAGAATTCCCTGGCCTGTGCGGATCATTTCCTTGAATAGAGCGCTGTCCTCCATCGCGATCGTGAGGCCCAGGCGCCGTTCGGTATCCTGGAAGCCTCGCGCCGCGGCCACCCGCAGGCGGTCTTTTTCCCGCAGCCAGAGTGTGGCCGTATCGTAGGCAACGACCGGCTCCAGCTTTTCGAGCAGCGACGCCACCAGCTCTTCGGTCTGCAGGTTGGCAGTCAGGGTTGTGGCGGCATCGGTAAGCGCCTCCAACTGGACGGCGCGCTCCTGTGTAGTTTGCACCAGGCGGACGTTCTGCAGCGACAAGCCGACCTGCTGTGAGAGGGACAGGAGCAGCGTTTCGTCTTCCGTGGTGAAGGCGGCAGGCGTATTAAAGTTATCCAGCATTAGCACGCCGACCGAAAATTCGCCGGTCTGGATCGGGATCAACAGGCTTGAGACCGGCAGGCGTCCGCCGGTGGCCTGGCGGTAGTGCAGTAATCCCTCCGTCGAGAACGTGTAGTCGCGGGTGAATTGCACTTCATCCACGCGCAGGGGCTTTTTCATCTCATGAACCTGCCCGGGAAGTGACACACCGGCCTGGAACTCGATGCGCCGCATGGTCTCGTTATCTGCGTAGCCGGATACCGCCCAGGGAAGCAGCTGCCCGGCATGTTCGTCCCAGATCAGAACCATGCCTGCATGAGCCGCCGGCAGGGCCCGCCGGGCGCTTTCGAGCAGGGCGCGCACGATCTGCTCAGAGTCAAGCCCGCGCAGCTGGCGGCTGAAATCGAGCAGGAGATTGACCTCCTGCAGCCGGCGGCGCGTCTCATTGAGCAGGGAAATGTTCTGCAGGATGACCGAGGTCTGGCGGGCGATCTGGTGATAGACCTGTAAGTCTTCCACCGTGAACTCCTGCAGCGGCTCGGGGCTGACGGCCAGCATCGCTGCGATCGTCTTCTTATCGATGCGGATGGGCAGACAGATCAACGATTTGGCGCGGATGGCACTGAGCAGCGGCGTTTCGCGCCACTCCAGGTTCTCGTCGAGGTTGGCAATCAGGATGGCTTCGCCGGTTTGCAGCACCGCCCGCAGCGGATTGCGCTGTCCAAACAACGCCTCCGGGCTGGCCGCTCTCGGGACATTCCCCAGCACATGCATCAGGCGCGGTCCCTCGCCGCTCATCTCCGCCACCATGGCAACCGACATGCGCAGCTGGGTCAGGGTTTCCCGTCCCAATGCCTGAAGGGCAGAGGACGAATCCAGCTGGCGGCTGACCGATTCGGTAATGGCCAGGCCGGCGCGGACGCGCTGGCTGCGCTGGTCCAGGGTCTGGATGGCGATGGTCTGGTCCAGGTCCTTGCGCAGGAGCATAGGCAGATCGTTCTGGGTCAGGCTGATCAGGCGCTGCTGGCGCTCGAGACTGGAGGCAAGTGAATCGACACGCGTCCTCAGCTCCGAGAAGCGGGAATGGTTGGCGATGGCAAGTGCGGCCTGGGCAGCAAAGATCTCCAGTGACTCAATCGTGGCCCGGTCCGGTCGCAGGCCGTCACGGGGAGCGTCCACGCTCAGCAAACCAAGCGAGGCACCCTGGTTGTCCTCGAGAGGAATGATGAGGAAGTCATCGGGGTCCCAGGTGTTCGAAGATGGGGCCGGTGCACCTGCCAGGTCGAGCGTAACCATATGCACATCGGAGGGGATGATCGGCGCGTCGTCCACAGGGATGAAATAGGAGCGGCTGATCCTGAACTGCGGTTTGAGCATTTGCTGGATGCTCGATAGAGGTTGTTTACGCGCCATCAGCTCCGCCAGTGTTTCGGGCAGGAACCCAACGCCAGTGACCCGCCGCAGCAGGCCGGTATCCTTTTCATGGATGCTGATCAGCACAGCCTGGAAGGGTGTCGCCTCACGAATGCTGTTGGCAATGGTACGCAGCAGCTGGTCGAGCGGCTGCTCAAAATTCAGCCCATAGCTGACCTCGGTCACCCGGGTGAGCGTATCGGCGCGGCGGCGCAGCAGCTCGGAATGCTGGCGCTGTTCCTGATAGCGCTGGACATTGCCCAGCGCGACGGCTGTATGCGAGGCAAGAGTTTGGACAACCTGCAGGGATGACGAATCGAAGAAATCGGGCTGGGAGGAATGCAGATGGATCAGGCCCGCCGTCTTCCCCTGCGAAAGGATCGGGACAACAATGGCAGACCGGACTCCATCATGTATGGGATGCTGTTCGCCTGTGTTGTAGTCATTGACAAGCATGGAGTCACCCGAGTCGATCGCCTGCTGATCGAGATCGCTCAGCGACTCAGGCAGAGTACACCCCTGCGAAAGTATGACCGGTGGCGGAAGGGTGGATGCATCCGGTTCGAAAAGCAGGATTGCCCCGCATTCTGCATGCGTGGTACGAATGGCTTCCTCGTGGACCACATCCAATAGGGACTTCAAATCCACCATGGAATTCAGCTCACGGCTGACCCGCACGATGGAGGTCAGCTGTTCAACCCTGCGGCGAAGACTTTCGTCGGTTTGGGTGGACCGCGACGCCTCTGCGATCGCGGCAGCAAGCTGGGCTCCGGCAGTCGTGACCACATCCAGGTCATAGGCGTTGAAAAACTCCGTTTTACGGCTTCCCAGCATGAGCTCGCCAAGGCTGTGGTCATGGGCCACCAGCGGAACCACAATGGCCGACTCGACCTGTAACACAGAAACCAGCGGGCGGTACACCGGCAGGATGCGCCGGTCTGAGCTCAACCGCCCTGAGAGATAGGGCTTCTGGCTTCCGGAAACCGTATAACGATACTGCGGCTCATCCACATGCAGGCGAGAGAGCAGGTCCATGGACTCGCTGGAAGTACCGTACACCGACTCACGGTGCAATCGCAGCCCGCCGGTCGGCTCGTCCAGGAGGAATACGGCGCCCAAATCCGCCTGGAACAGGCTGGCAATTTCCTTTACGGCATAGCAAAGGAGGTCATCCAGAGGCTCATTCGACACCACCAGGCTCGAGATGCGGCGCAGCACATCGGAGCGCAATGCCTGCTGGCGTGATTCTTCCACAACAAACGAACTTTCGATAATGCCTGTGACCCGTTCTGCCACGGTTTTCGCCAGTTGGATCTCTGCCTCTGAAAACGGCGTTATCGATCCACGGTGGTTGGATAGCTGTAGATAACCCACCAGGCTATTATTCGACACCAGCGGCATCAGGATCGATTCGCGTAAGCTGGCGGCCTGGGCAAAGGTCTGCAGGCCGAGATCCTTCCAGCTGCGGTCGTCTGCCGCGTTTTGGGTGATGATCGGATTTTGTCCCTGTACCAGTTTCTCTAAAGAGCCGTTCGTATCGAAACTGGTCTTGTAGATGGCAACAATGTGCTCCGGCAGTCCCTGGAAGGGCATTTGTCCCTGCAGAGAGCGAGTGTTTTCGTCATATAGCAGGAAACCGAGTACTTCTACAGAAAAGAGAGGAGCGATCGTTTCGATGAGGCGGCGGATCAGTTCTGCGTGTTCAACGTTGGGATCGAAAGCCTGGGCCAGGTTCGACAGTCCGCTGAGCTGGATGGAGCGGTTCTGCTCCTGGGTATAGCGGATCCCATTTCGGATGCTGTATGCCATCTGGGCAGATACCAGCTGCAGCAGGTCAAGGTCATGCTGGCCGAGTGCCCCCGCCGTCATATGCCCGACTTCCAGTGTTCCTATCCGTTGATCGTCAGCGGTCAAAGGAATTCCAAGATAGGATTGGACAGCTGCTCCAGGGTTCCACCCCGGGATCGATATGGGCGGAGCGCTGGTATCGGGGATTAACAAAGGCCTGCGACTGGCCAGCACTGCCTGGGTCAATTCACCGAACTGGGAAAACGCAGGCATCACCAGGCGGGAAGAGCCGGTTGTCTCCAGCGTGTATATGGTGGACGATTGTGCCGTTTCATCAAACACTTTGATCTCCACAAGGTCCGCCGGGACAAGCTGGGAAACATTCAGCAGAATGGCGTGGAGAGTTTCTTCGAGATCCAGGCTGGCCGAAACCTGCCGGCCAAAATCAGAGACGATCTGCAGGATGGACGATTGCGAGCCGGCCTCATCCAGACTTGTGGTCAGCTCTATACTGCGCATGATCACGAACATCAATGGGTACGGCCCGGGAACCTGGTAGGAGGTTGCTTCCACCAGCCGCCCACCCACCGAGAGACGTTTCTGTCCCTGGACAACGAACAGGTTCAGCAGTTCCTCGGCCGGACGGGCGCGTCGAACCAGGCGCTCCAGGTCGGCAGGCTCGCCGGGGTGCAGACCGAACCATTCGCGCGCCAGACTGTTCATAAATTCAACCCGGCCGCCCACCTGGATGATCAGGATGGCTTCATTTGAATGTTGTGTATCGGGGACAACGAACGGAACGACCTCATCTATGGAAGAAGGAGAGCCCTGCGGCAACCGGCGCATGGCAACCACCACCAATACCGGGACGATCAGTATCAGGGAGATAACCACCAACCCAAGGCCTACTTCCAGCCCTGCTGCCATTCTCGAATAGCACCTTATCCGCCGGTTGCGGCATCCTGGCGGCGGGCTTCCGCGGCCAGTTCGGTGATCTCACGAATATCAGCAAACGTATGCCTGCTGGGGGAGACCACGCCGACAGACATGGTCATAAAGGGAACCTTGACGGTGGTCCCATCGTTGGAGGGAGCGTTTACAAACCCCTGCTCGCGGTCGATGAAGTTGTAATGGGTCAGGACCTCCTGATCGAAGCGCTCCTTGAGCCGGGCCTTGATGGCATCACCCTTGGTCTCGGTGGTGATAATGATGAAGTTATCGCCCCCGGCATGCCCGATGAAATCGGAGGTGGTGCCCAGTTCGTCCACGACCTCGCCGATCAGCATGGCGGTGAAGCGCAGAACGTCGTCACCCGCCACGAAGCCGTAAACATCCTTGAACGAATCAAATTGGTTGACACGCGCGTCGAGCAGTGCCCAGTCTTTTTCACGGATGATGCGGCGGAGTTGTTCCTCGATCAGGCGCCCGGCAGGCAGGCCGGAGCGCGGGTCGGTCAGGCTCTCCCGCTCGGAGCGCCGGATCGCACCCTGGACGCGCAGCTTGAGCTCCTCGATATCGAAGGGCTTGGTGATGTAATCATCTGCGCCCAGCTCGAGTCCCTGCAGTTTGTCGCTGCGCTCATCCTTCTGGGTCAGGAAGATCACCGGGATGTGGCTGGTGCGCATGCTGGTACGCAGGCTCCGGCACACCTCATAGCCATCGATATCCGGAAGCATGATGTCGAGCACGATCAGATGCGGCAGGACCTGCTTGGTCCTCTCCAGGGCATCCGAGCCGCGCACGGCTACATCGACATCGAAGCCCATTCCGCTGAAATAGATCTTCAGCATGTTGCCGATGTCGATATCGTCTTCCACTACCAACAGGCGGGCTTTTCCCATAAGCGGCCTCCAATGTTACAGTTGCGCCACGCGCATCCGGCGTGAGGTCGATGCGTTGCGGCGCACAATTTCGATTTGCTGGGCTGTGACTTCCCTCTCGAACGAGCGGAACCCGCTCAAGCGGAAGCCATGCTTCTTAGCAATTCGATCGATTTCCTCCACGCGTTCGCGTGTCAGGTGTTTGCCCAGCGTGTAATTCTCGAAGCGGCCTTCGAGCGCCAGGGCAATTGTCTCAGCCATACAGGCGTACGCCTTGCCAGGCGGAAATCCAAAGTTAAAGTGGAAATCAACGGGGCCTGGTACATCCACCATTCCGCCGTCAATCACTAATATATCATCTCTCGCCGCTGCCACCATTGCAGAAACATCACGGGGGCGGGCCACATCGCAGACCACGCTGCCCGGCTGCAGATGCTCGGGCCGAATGACATCGTGGATGGCGCTGGTCACGGTCAGGATCAACTGGGCCTCGGCCAGAACATCCATTTTTGTGCTGGTGACCAGCTCGGCTCTGGCACGGACCCCGAGCCGGGCGCGCAGTTCCTCGAGCGCCTGGTCCCTGCGGCCGACCAGAAAGAGCCGCTCCACATCATCTGCCAGCAGTTCGGCGCAGACCTGGCCGATCGCACCGGTTGCCCCGACCACCGCGGCGGTCGCCGTGTCGAGCGGGATCTCCATCACCCGCGCCGCTTCCCGGATGGCGTCCACAGCCATCGAGACGGTGAACGAGTCCCCGGTAGTGACCGGTACATCGAGAGCCCGGGCAATTGTAATCCCGGCATCACCCACAACGGAAGTGTAGGCGCCCAGCCCCAGGATATCTGCGCCCAGCTTTTCGGCCATGTGCCCGGTCTGGATGAGCTTGCGATAGATGGTCCTCTCGGGCAGCTGGAGCATGCGCCGCGGCGTGTACGGGCAGGCGATAAACCAGCCTTTCACCTCTTTACCGGTTGCTTCCGAAGTGATCCCCTCGATCTCGGAGATGTACACCGGCGGGAAGAACGTGGAGAAGAAATCGATCTGCCTCTCGTTCAATATCTTCCCCAGCAGGGGAAACTTACGGCTGACATCCCGCTTCGGATCGATGGGATGGATGATAAAGGCAAAGGTATCCACGCGGGCTACCACGACTCCAGCTGGCTCTCGCCCGGACGGGGATACAGGCGCCTGTGCAGGCCGGCAAACCGCAGATTGTGGTGATCGCTATCCTCGTAGCGGATGTCCCGGTCGATGACGCGGCGATCCTTCGAGGCGGCCAGGACCACGTCCGATTCGATGGTGCGGGCGGGGTAGACGATCATCCCGGAGCCAAGGCGGCAATTGTGTCCGACGGCACTGCCGATCACCGGGCGGTTGGAGAAACTCAGTTTGCTGTTGCCATCCAGGGCGCGGATCGGCGAGGGGATCAAATTGTAGTCTGTAAAGGTGGAGCCTGCGCCGATGAACGTGTTACGACCCACGACGCACATCTGCAGGCAGGTATTCTGGGCGATCATGCTGTTTTCCATAACCGTGGTCATGAACAGTGCCGCCCGGAACGGCAGGAAAGCCCCATCCCCTACCACCGACAGCATGAGCTGTACATCCTGCGAAATGTTGACGTTGTTGCCGATGATGCAGTTCTCGATCACGGCACCGGCGTTGATCGTGACATTATCCCCGATCGTGGTTGGCCCATGGATGGTGGCATGCGGGTCGATGACACAGTTCTTCCCTACACGCACTAATTTAGAACATTCAAGGATCTGGCGGCCCTCATACAGTGCCTTGCCGAGGATACCCAGCTTGAAAGACAGGTCTTCATTCAGTCGTTTCTCAAAGCGCGCGCCGCGCGAGAACAGACCATACACCACGTCAGCAATAAAAATATGGACCCAGGAGTCGATGGCGATCAACGCTCTCAGCGGCACCTGGAACACCAGGTCGCCGCTCTGGTCGGCCATGTAAGTAGGCACATGGTAATAGCCGATCTCACGCGCCTGCAGGTCGATGACCAGCGGCTCCACATCCGCCACGGGACCGTTGGGGTAATACCACAGGTCCGCCAGGTAGAGCTGGCCGGCCGGGGTGTAGGAAGTCGAGAGCGGAAGGGCATGTTCCCGGAAGGCCGGGTCATCCGCAGAGAAGGCAGCGCGGCAGGGACGCTTGTTCTTCCGGGCGGTAGTGATAAAGACCCGGAAGTATTCCTCGTCAAAGAACAGATTGTCGCGGTAGACAAGGGTTTCCCCGCGCTCGAGCGGGAAGCGCTGGCCGGGCTTCAGCTCAAGCTCGCGGGTGGTGTAGGGAGCCAGGATATTCCGTTGGTGGAGCCAGAGGGGGGCGTTATGGATGCGCAGATCACGCGCGGGTTCATTAAAGGGCGATATGGGGTACGGCGCGTTGAGGATGACTTTGAGCATATGGTCTTTGGATAATTATTCCACAAAACCTGAAAAAAGGGATGCGAAGTTGACCCCGCTGACAAAACTGTGAATTGCCAGTTTATGATTAAAAGATGGGAGTCTGGTCGATCTCGATAGTGCAGGCCTCGTCGCCGGCGGCGATGCAGGTCTTTTCCTCGACATTAAAGACCTTGCCTCCGCTCAGCCAGTAGAGGGCCTCCTGCAGAAGTCCCACGGCCAGGTGGCAGACCGGGTCCGCCGACTTACGCTCCCAGCACAGGGGGCAGCGCTCGATGTGCCAGAGGATCTTTCCATCCTCCTGCTCGATTCGTACACGCTGGTCGGTGAACTTGTTGAAAAGCTCTGCAAAAGCAGTTGCCCCGGCCGAGAGTTTGGCCGGCAGAGGTAGCAGGCGGAAAGCCATCCCGGTCAGGCCCATCTGGGTGCCATACTGGCGAACGCCGTAGTTGAAGCAGGCGCGCCCGATGCGCAGGGCCAGCCCGCGCCCGCCATGCGGACCGTAGGCATGCTCCAGCATTTCGGTCAGGTTCCGAATGGTCGAGAAGGAAAAATTCAGTTCGTTATTATCCGGCGGATAATGACCGATGAGCGCTGGCAGCTCCCCCAGTTTCAGGATGGCATTGACGCCATTCTGCCCCATCACTTCCTCCATGGACAGCAGGATGATCCTGCCCATGCGGTTTGGGTAATTAAACGTAGCAATCGGGGTGGAAGGTGTGGGTATCATAAGGTTACCGAGGGGCTTGTGGAAAAGACTGGGGACGTTTGGCGCGCCTGCATGGTTTCATCACGGTCGAGGAAATTCTTCAGCCGCAGCGCAAACGGCTGAGGCTCCTCCAGCATGGGGAAATGCCCGGCCAGCGGGAAGCGCTCGATGTTGGCATGGGGAATCCCCTTTAGCATGGGCTGCCACTGGTTCGGGTGCACGATCTTGTCGCGGTCGCCGTAGATGCCCATCGCCGGGACCCTGACTTGATCCAGCAGAGGGCGCAGATCGGTGCGGCGGAGCGAGGCGATCGAAAGCAGGAAGGATTCGAGCGTGGTCCGGGAGAGGTCGCGATCCATCATATCGGGGAAGCGCGGGTCGGAACAGATCGCGGGAGCATAGTAGTGTTTCATCCAGGCCCGGAAAGGTCCCATCATATTAAAGAGAAGAAAGGCTATCGAACGATGGCCTGCCAGTTTGAGCAGCGGCGCCAGGGATGAGCCCACGATCGGAGATCCGACCACTACGACCTTATTAACCCGTTCCGGATAGCGGATCGCCACCGACAGGCTGACCGTCCCACCCATACTGTGACCCACCAGCGGAGCACTCATAATCCCAAGCTGTTCCATGAACTGGTTGACCAGGCTGACAAAGTCCTGAACGGCGTAGGTTTCGCGCTTTTTCCCGGATTCGCCGAAGCCCCAGAAATCCAGGGCATACGTGCGGTAGTAACGTCCAAGGTAACCCATCGTCTCCTGCCACAGCCCCCAGGAGCCGAGCCAACCATGCAGGAGGATGACGGGACGCCCACGCCCGTATACCTCATAATGAACGATTCCCTGGTCGGTCGTTATCGATGACACGTCTTTCGTTAACGGGCCCCCTAACTTCCCGACTCCATTTCAGCAAGAATACTGTACAACAATTCCAGTAGAACGGACTTCACGCTGTTTTTGTCGGTGGCGACGCAGGGCAGGAATTTCACCTTGCCATCCAGTCGCAGGGCATGACGCATATCTTCGAGGTCCCAGGCATCTTCGCGGTCCTGTTTGTTGGCGGCGACCACGTAAGGCGTCGGCGCGTAGGCGCGGAAGGTTTCAAGGATCGAGCGGCCCTCGCGGAAGGTTTCAGGGCGGGTGCTGTCGATCATGACGATGAAACCGAGCATCCCTTCGGAGAGGATCTCCCACATAAAGTCAAAACGTTTCTGTCCCGGGGTACCGAACAGGTACAGGACCAGGTCTTCGTCGACAGTGATCCGGCCAAAGTCCATTGCGACTGTGGTCGATTCCTTCACAGTACGCTCGGCAGTGTTGGAGATCCTGCGCTCGGTTGAGACAACGTCGATCTCGCTGACAGACTGGATAAACTCCGTCTTGCCGGCGTTGAAGGGGCCTGTGACCACCATTTTGACTGTTTGCATAATCTCTATCCTTCGCGCAATGATTACAGCGATCGAATTCGGCTGATCAGACGATTGACCAGCGATTTCTGTTCTTCCTTGTTCTGTGTGGGGAATGTCTTCGGGCTTTGCGGAATGACCATGCCCTCCGGCCGGACGATCTCCACCAGGCCTGCCTGGAGCAGGCCGTACACAATGCGGCGGATGTCGTGGTCGTTCATCTTGTTGGTATGGGCGATCTGTTTTAAAGTATTCTTGGGATTGATATAGGAAACGACTCGCCACTCTTCCACGCTCAGGTTGACGTTCTTCAGCGGACGGTCGGTGAACTTCAGGGCCATATCGAGGCTGGGGATCTCGTCCTGCAGCTGTTCCCACTCGCGCAGCTGGCGTGAGCCTTCGATGATGATGTTTTCCAGGTCAAGACGGACGTTGATGCGGTCGTCCGGGGGGAGCATCTCCCCCTCGAAGCGGAAGAAGCCCTCCACCCAGGTAAAGAGGCGGCGGATGACCTCGGTAAAGTAATTTTGCAGGTTGGAGAGGATCTCTTCCTGCGAAAGATAACCGGCATTGATCAGGAGCAGTCCGAGCTCCTTATCGCTGATCTTGCCGGTTCGCTCGACGATCGCACGGTATTGGTTGACCGTTAATTTATTGGCTTTATGCAGGACCGCCGCCAGGCTGCCATCGTCCTGGCCCACTCGCGCATAGGCCAGCTTTCCGTCCCGGAAGGAGACATACGCCTGTTCGCTGGGACCATCGACTACGAGGGTACCGGTCTTTCGTGCAAGATTGATGAGATTAAGGAGTTGTGTAATCGTAAAATCACGTAGATTGCCGCGTAAGGCCATATGTACCTCAAGAAAATCCCCCGCATGGGAGACTTAAAAAAAGATTATACATGCAAACGGATGCATACGCAAACCAGCCCCTTTTAATTGATAGGGATTTGAAAGGCGTGATTTTGAACCATGATACACTTTGCTGCGTTGTAAAAGAATACCCGGGAACCACCGGTTTATGCAAATAGACAAGCACACACGGAGCAATCGATGCGCAATCTTATCCTGGCGCTGCTTCTGGGCGTTCTGTTCGGCTCTCTCAGAACGCCCGGGCTGGCGAGCGCTGCCAACGTCCCGCCTGCCCCCAAGGCAGAAGTGACGCGTAATGAAATCATCCTGAATTTTCCCGAAACAGCTACCTTTCACCTTTCCATCGCGAACGATGTGGAGATCACGTCCATTGTGCTGGAATACGGCAACGAACAACAGACTTGCGGCGAAGTGATCGCAAAAGCCTTTCCCCAGTTCACCCCCGGAACAAACGTCGAGGCGGAGTGGACCTGGGAAATGCGCCAGAGCGGCTCCCTGCCTCCCGGGGCGCAGCTCTGGTGGCGCTGGCGCCTGACCGATGCCAGCGGAAATGAAACGATCACCGAGACGAAGACCGCCACCTGGCTGGACGACGACCGTGACTGGCAAACGGTCAGAAACGGTGACTTCCTGCGCCTGCACTATTACGAGGGCGACCAGGCATTCATCGCCGACCTGGCCAAGGCAGCCTACAGCGGCCTGCTCTTCAACGAGACGCAGTCCGGGCTGAAAGCCGACTCACCCATCCATATCTACATCTACAACGGCACCGATGATCTAAAAGATGCGATCCTCTATGAGCCCTCCTGGACGGGTGGGCAGGCCTTCCCAGACCAGGATATCGTCATCATCGGCATCTCCGAATCCGATCTCGAGTGGGGCCGGGATGCGATTGTCCATGAGCTCACGCATGTGCTGGTCGGGCACCTGACCTTCTCCTGCCTGGGCGATGTGCCGACCTGGCTCAATGAAGGCCTGGCCGTCTACAGCGAAGGCGGGCTGGACATCTATTCCCAGCAGCAGCTGGATGACGCCATCCGGAATGACACTCTCCTGAGTGTACGCTCGATCAGCGGCAGTTTTTCGGAAGTGCCGGACAAGGCCTATCTCTCGTACAGCCAGTCGTACAGCCTCACAAAATATTTGATCGAAACCCATGGCCAGGAAAAAATGACCGCTCTGCTTCTGTCGCTGCGGGATGGGACCACGATCGATGAGGCGCTGCTGCAGATCTACGGATTCGACATCGACGGGCTGGAGGATGCCTGGAGGCAGGCGATCGGCGCACAGCCGCGGCCGGTCACTGCGCAGCCGACCGCCCAGCCCACCCCGACCTTCGTGCCGACCATCGTGCCCATCTCGGGT
>DATAKV010000662.1:0-1634 GCA_036261375.1 Anaerolineales bacterium | reverse complement strand
ATGGGCAACAGCTTTCCGCTGAGATGGGATGGCCGCATGGCAGATCTTCCGGAGGAGGGCTGGGACTGGGCATTTCGAGAGGCAGTCCAATGCCACAAAAAAGGGATTTCACCCAATCTGCACTGCGCCATTCAAATCGTGGTCCGACCTGACTATCGCGGTCAGGGATTGAGCTCGACAATGGTACAGGCCGTCCGAGCGGTAACAAGCGGACAGGGACTTCAATCACTGATTATTCCCCTTCGACCGAGTGAAAAGAGTAAGTATCCACTGACCTCTCTGGACGACTATATCACCTGGACCTCGGAAGACGGCTTACCGCTCGATGCCTGGCTGCGGGTGCATGTCAAACTGGGAGCCCGGATCATCAAGGTCTGCCACAACTCCAAAACGATCCGCGGTACTCCGGGGGAATGGGAAACATGGACAGGCCTGAAATTCCCCCAAAGCGGATCCTTCATCATCCCCGGCGCCCTCAGCCCGCTCGAGATGGATCTGGATGCGAATGCTGGGATATACATCGAGCCAAACGTGTGGATCGAACACCGGACTTAAAACGGATGGCAAGCTCGCGTACCGCCCTGCAAACCCTTATCTGGATGATCGAAGATGCCTTCGATGGCGACCCTGACCACTCACTGCTCGCAAACCTGCGAAACCTGCAAGATGAAGAGTGGACCCGCCTTCCGCAAGGCGGCACTCGTTCGGTCGCCGACGTGCTCGAGCATGTCGGCTGGTCCAAATGGATGTATGAGGAGTATGCCTTCGGTAGCGCATCTCTGCGCGGCGACCAGCCGCCTCTTATTCCTGCAGGCGGAGCACGGTCCCGGCCTCCTGAAGAATTGCTCGAATGGCTGAAGGAGGGTCACCGGCGCTGGCTTGCCTCCGTCCGTGCCCTTGCCAATGACACTGAACTCGACCGAGAACGCCTGACCAACTGGGGCGACCTTTTGCCTACGCGCAAAATCCTCCGGATCTTGATCGCCCATGACTTGTACCATGCCGGTGAGATCAACCACATCCGCGCGCTCCTGCAGGGAACGGACCGCTGGCCCTACGATTGATATCCTCGCACAGAATATCCCTGCGTACTTTATAATTAATCCATGAGAATACGCATCGGGCTGGCATTGTTCTTCGCAATGTCTCTCCTTTCCTGCCAGCCTGCTTCGCCCGCGCCGATCATCCTTATCGAGGATGGACAAGTTCTCAGGCTACAGACGGATGAGCGCATTCCGGCTGCCCTGCTTGCCGAGGCTGGGATCTCCCTCGATCCACATGACGATCTACTCCTGAACGGCATCCCCATCGACCCGCAACAACCCATTACCTCTAAGCCGATCACCCTTCAGATCCGCCGCGCTCGGCCTCTAACACTCGTCACTTCGGCTGGCGAGCAACAGATCCAGTCTTCTGCTTTTACCGTTGGCCAGGCACTGGCAGATGCTTCAATTTTGCTACGCGCAAACGAAAGGACTACCCCCACATTAAGCTCCGCTGTTCTGGAACCTATAGTTACCCTCCAAAATCTGCAGGTACAGGAGCTTACCGTTACCGCCGACGGAGCAACCACATCGATTATCACCTCCGCTCAGACGGTTGGTGAGGCGCTGGCCAGGGCCGGGATGCCCCTG
>DATAKV010000051.1:0-3995 GCA_036261375.1 Anaerolineales bacterium | reverse complement strand
CCTTTGGAATCAGAAAGCGGCAGCCGGTAGATGGCTGCCGCTCTTCTTATTTTCAGAGGTTTCTAGCGGACCACGATAGTAAGACTCATCCTGCAGAACTCGTTGTCGCCCACGCGCAAAGTCCAATTGGTGGAATACGTGCCGGGATCTCTTGGCGCCACCATATCTACACCGAGATCGGTGGTGTCGCCCGTCCGGACGTTGCTTCTCAAGTCGTAGCCGGCTACCTTGTGGATCCTGTCGCCGCTGTCGTAAATGAAGTCGATGCTGTTGCGATCCCATACCCGCTGGCCGTTGTTCCGCACTCTCCAGACCGCGTCGAAATCGTTACGTGCGTCCATGGTCGTTCCATTGGCCGGGCTGACGCTGACGATCTGGCACGAGAAATTCGCCGAGCTGGTACCACTACCGCCGCCTCCACTGCCACTCCCGCCGCCGCTGCTGATAAACGTAAAGGTTGGGATGACCTGCTGGGTGGGCGTCGAGAGAATAAAGATCACGGTGGAGGTGGCGGTAGGCGATGGCGTCTCGGTATTCCGCGTGGGTGTGACCGAGGGCGTCAGCGTGGATGTGGGCTGGGCCGCGACAGTCTGGGTGGCTGCCGCGTTAGCCGTCTGGGCAATGAAGGTGTTCACTGCATTCGGGTCGGCCGTTGGGAAAGGCGCTGCTAACGTCGGCACACAGGCCATCACCAGAGCGATCGCGATAAATGCATACAGGAACTTCAGTTTACGTGTTGACATGTTTGCTCTCCACACCCGACGGGGTTCGGGCAGCGGGTTGTCCGCTATCTTTCAACCTGGATGGCTACATAGGGATAGCACAAGCCGCCTTCAACCATATAAACCATGATATACGTACCTGGCTTGTCTGGGGCAGTGGCATCGAAACCGACTTCGAACTGGTCGCCCGGATCCAGCTCGGGAAGCTCGATGATCCGGTCGGGCATCAGCTTGTCGCCATTGCTGAATTTGAGGTCGAGCCCGGCGCGCAGAGTCCGGTTGCCATCATTGACGATCGTCCACTTGATGTCGACCCTGTCATTGGGCTTGTAGATCGTGTTGTCAATGGGACGGCGACGGATGATATCGCAGGAGTAGTCCGACTGCGTGGTGGTGCCTCCACCGCTACCCCCTCCACCGGAGACGGCTGTCGCCGTGGGCAGGGAGATGGCCGTCGGTGTATCCAGGGGTGCAACGGCCGTGGGAGTGTCCACCATAACTTCGGTCGCGGTGGGGAGCGGGGTTTCCGTGGCAGGCGGGACCGCCTCGGCCGTATCCAGGTTCTGGGAGGCGACAGTCAGTGCGACCGAGGTCGCAACCTGATTGGCCACTTCCTGTGGATCAGCGGTGGGCACCTGTCCGGGTGCGCAGGCTGCCAGCAGGAGGGTGACCGCCAGTGCGGTGAATACGATCTGCCTCATGGATTGTTTCATGCTGTAATTCTCCTTGGTTTGTTCATTGCTCGGTGTTCTTGGGAGAGCCATCCCCAATGCCCAGCGGCTGCCATTTCTTTTCATCCTTCAGCCGGTGCTGGATGCCCTGGCGCTCGTGGACCTCGTCAAAGCCTTCGGGCTTGATGAACATCTGGTCGCCTTCGAGCAGTCCGTGGATGCCGGCCTGGCCAGGTTCCGGACGCTTCTCGCCCTTGAACTTGGCTGCGTCGCTCGGGAGGTAATCGGTTGGCTCTTCATAGGATGTGACATACCCTTCATAGTTGCGCAGGATGACCTTGTGGTCCGACATGCTCAACAGATAGTTGGGCATGACCGGGATCTTTCCGCCGCCGCCGGGCGCGTCCACGATGTACTGCGGCACAGCGTACCCGGAGGTATGTCCACGCAGGCCTTCCATGATCTCGATGCCCTTGGCCACCGGGGTGCGGAAATGTCCCGAGCCCTCGACCAGGTCGCACTGGTAAAGGTAGTACGGCCGCACCCGGATGCGCACCAGGTCCTGGACGAGCTTACGCTGGATGTGGACGTTGTCGTTCACGCCCGCCAGCAGCACGGACTGGTTGCCAAGCGGAATACCTGCTCTAGTAAGACGATCACAGGCCTGTTCCAGTTCCAGCGTGATTTCGTTCGAGTGGTTGACGTGAATGTTCAGCCAGAGCGGGTGGAACTTGGCCAGCGTATCGCACAATTCCTGGGTAATACGCATAGGCATAAAGACCGGGACGCGAGACCCGATGCGGATGATCTCGATATGAGGAATTTCGCGCAGGCGGCCAAGCAGCTCCTCAAGGATCTTGGGAGCGAGCACGAGCGGATCACCGCCTGAGAGCAGGACGTCGCGTACCTGCGGGGTGCGCTTGAGGTATTCGATCTGCATCTCGAAATCCTGGCGGTTGAAGGTCTGGCCCGGGTCGCCGACGATGCGCGAGCGGGTGCAGTAGCGGCAGTAGGAGGCGCACTGGGTGGTCACGAGCATCAGTACCCGGTCCGGGTAGCGGTGGACCAGGCCGGGGACGGGTGAGTGACGGTCTTCGGCCAGGGAATCCTCCATCATCGCGGTGAAGGACTGCATCTCCTCCGCCAGCGGGATGATCTGCTTGCGGGTCGGGTCGTCAGGATCGTTCGGGTCGATCAGCGAAATAAAGTAAGGGGTGATATCGACGCGGAACAGGCCGCTGGTGTTCAGCGCTTTGCGCTCCGAGTCGGTCAGGGGCAGAACTTTTTCGATCTCTTCGGCAGTGTTGAGCCTGTGGCTCAGCTGCCAGCGCCAATCGTTCCATTTTTCATCCGGAACGTCGGCGTAAATGGGTGCACGTTTTGAAACAAACGGTGTAGGCATGGGATTTCCTCCGAAATTATAGTTAAAGTTTGGGTATTCGATCAGGTGTTAAACGGAAAACACACGATGCGGAGGATCATGATCGGGTCTGAAAAAACCGGCAGACGTCATCTTCATGAGAGTATTGTAAGAGGAAACAAAATGCAGGTCAATGACTACATGAGTAGGGGATGTTCGACCCTTTATAATCCTTGTGGAACCGGACCGGTGCGGCCGGTGTACCCTTCTAAATGACCTCTCCGGAGAGGCTTGATTGGATGAATCCACTTTAGTCCGCCACGCGGCCAACGGGGACGCGGCGGCCTGGGAATCGCTGATGGTGGCACACCAGGAGGCGGTCTTCCGGCTCGCCTACCTCCTCCTGGGCGATCCCGACGATGCAGAAGATGTCGCCCAGGACTCCTTTCTGCGCGCCTGGAAGCATCTGAGGAGCTTCGACGCGGCGCGGCCCCTGCGCCCCTGGCTGTTGAGCATCACCGCCAACCTGGCGCGCAACCGCCGCCGGTCCGCGGGACGTTACTTCGCGGCACTGATGCGTGCCTTCCGTGATGAGCCTGCTTCGGAGGGCATCGAAGAGAGAAGCGCACAGAAATTCCAGGCAAGCGAGCTGTGGCAGGCCGTCCAGAAGCTGAACGTGCTCGACCAGCAGATCGTCTACCTGCGTTATTTTATGGACCTGCCTGTAGCTGAGACGGCAGACATTTTGCAGGTCGCAGAAGGGACCGTCAAATCGAGGTTAAGCCGCGCCATCGAGAAGCTGCGCGGCATCATCAAACAGGACTTTCCGGTCCTCTCCGAAGGACGCAAACCATGAACGAGATGGATTTCGAGACACAGGTGCAGACAATCGCCCGCGGCATGGAATACCCGCCCACACCCGACATCGCCGGAGCTGTGTCTACGCGCCTGATGGCCTCGACCCAGCCCCGCCTCGCAAACCGGGCCAGGACCCGGTCGCTGGTTTTTGGGCTGATCGTGCTGGTAAGCCTGATGCTTATCCCACCGGTGCGGGCTGCGGTTATCGAGTTCATCGAGATCGGAATCGTACGCATCTTCCGCGCCGACCCTGCGCCGGTCCCCGAGGAAATTCCGTCAACCATGCTCCCTCTGACCGCTGCCCCGTCACCGACTTTACCCGCGCTGATCCCATTCCTCGAAGAACTGGCCGGGGAGACAACGCTTGCAGAAGCACAGGCGGCC
>DATAKV010000623.1:0-4972 GCA_036261375.1 Anaerolineales bacterium | reverse complement strand
AGCGACAGGCAGTATATCGCCGGGAGTTTGCAAAACACATCCGACAATCTGATCGCCTGGATCATGGAGCCTCAGGCGATCCGTCCCGGCAGTGCCATGCCGGACATGGATATCAACGAGCAGGAAGCAAGAGATATCGCGGCCTATCTTCTCACGCTGGAAGCGGAGGGAAAAGGTCTGTGGAGTGAAGGAGAATAAACATGCCTCGACAATTCATAAAGAAGCTGGACACACCTGATTCCAACCCTGTGCTTTCACGAAGGGCGTTTCTCAAGATCGCCGGAGCAAGCATGGGGGCTGCGATCAGCCTCTCGGCCTGTGATGTCATGAGACAGGAGGAGGAAGCAACCCGCGGAGTTGACCTGCCTCTCTCCAACCGGGAGCAGTACCCTAATGTCCCTGGCCCCGAGGATGTATTGCCGCCGGGTATCCTGGGTTTCTTCACGCTGGATGAAGCACGTACTGTTGACGCCCTGACGGCCACCCTCATGCCCGGAACTCACCAGGACCCGGGTGCAAGAGAGGCGGGTGTGGTCTTTTATATCGATTCTCTGCTTTGGTACGATAGAGGATTTGGGACCCGGACGTATTACAAAGCTCCCTTCGCCATGCCCTATGAGGGTGACACTCCTCCTGTTCTTCGGGATTTCACAATGACGGATATTCTCTGGATCCCAAAGGACCTGATATCCCGATTCGGCTGGCAGTCCATCCTTACGCCCCGAGAACTGTACCGCATGGGAATCACTGCGGTCGATGGGTTTGCCACTGATAATCACGGTGCGCCTTACAGGGAACTCGATGAGGGTCAGCAGGAGGAAGTGATGACGGCTCTGGCAGAGGACGAGATGGAGCCGATCGGAGGCCTGCCGTCCTCTGAATTTTTCAAAACCCTGCGCCAGCACACGATCGAAGGGATGTTCGGGGATCCGGCTTATCGTGGAAACCAGAATATGGTTGGCTGGAAGCTGGTCGGCTATCCGGGTGCCCAGCGCGCCTACACACCGATCGATATACAGGATGAAGAATTCTTCCTGCGTCGCGAGCCGCAGAGCATGAGCATGCTGCACCCGTTCAACCCGGGAGAGGCAAGCCACCCGAATGCCATCCTGCCGGTCTCAGGGTCGGGAACCCCGGGCGTGGAAGTGCACAATCATTACGATCAGCCGTAGCCAATGTTTTTTATGAATCTTTGGAGGTAAGAGACTCATGACAGTCTTGCACAAGAAAGTGGATGTGGTAACCGTTGGAGCGGGATGGACATCGAATATTTTGGGTTGGAAGTTGACCGAAGCGGGCCATGATGTGGTCGCTCTGGAACAGGGACCCTGGCGCAGTGCTTACCCGGACTTCGCTCACAATCACGACAGCCTCCTGTATGCTGTCCGCAAACGCATGATGGTGGACCTCGAGAAAGAAAGCTGGACCTGGCGTCCGAATAAGAGCGTCAATGCGCTGCCCATGCGCCAGTTCGGGGGATACCATCCCGGCCAGGGAGTCGGCGGCTCGGCCATGCACTGGTCGGGGATGCTGTACCGGTTTTTGCCTTCTGATTTCAAGTTGAGAACTCATATCGTAGAGAATTATGGAGAAGGAAAACTTCCGGAAAATTCCACCATCCAGGATTGGCCCATCACCTATGAAGAATTGGAACCATACTACAATCTCTTTGAAAGTGATCTGGGGGCATCGGGTTTGCCATCCGAGGATCAACCGGATGGCGGAAATCCGTTCGAGCCGCGCAATATGCCCTATCCAAACCCGCCCCTTGAGCGGAACATCCCTTCGCATATGTTTGCGGAGGCGTGCCAGCGCCTCGGATATCATCCTTTTCCACAACCATCGGGAATCCTTTCCCGCGCCTACACCGACCGCTTTGGGCAGACTCGTTCCGGCTGCCTGTATTGCGGTTTCTGTACCCGCTACGGATGCGAGGTGGATGCCAAGAGCACCGGGCTGAACACGGCTATGCCGCTGGCCCTGAAAACGGGTCGTTATCATATTCAAACTCATGTGCACGTTACTCATGTGGAGATCGGCGCGGACGGCCTGGCCACCGGGCTGGCCTATATCGATACATTAACCGGGGAGGAGCACTTTCAGCCTGCGGAGCTCGTGATACTTTCGGGATATACGCTGACCAATGTCAAGCTGCTGCTTGTCTCGCGTAACCGCGCTCACCCAGACGGCATCGGCAACGACCGAGCACAGGTGGGACGAAACTTCACCCACCAGATGTGGTACGCGCCGGTCACCGGTCAGTTTTCGGGCAGGCGGTTCAATCTATACATGGGGAATACCTCCACCATGACGGCTATCTACGATTTTTATGGGATGGAGTTCGATCACAGCAATGTGGATTTCATCGGCGGCGGCGGCATCTACTCGACCCTGGGCGAGCGGGAGCCGGTCACCTCCGCAGGCAGCTACCCACTCGGATCCGATGAAGACAGCGAGCTTGTCACGGGCGGGGAAAAGCCGCGTAACTGGGGCCGCGAGTGGAAGGAATCTCTCCGCAATTACTGGGACAGCACTGCGGCAATCGCCATCCAGGGCGATAGCTTTGCCTACCGGGATTATGTCTTCGACCTCGATCCAAATTACACGGATGCCTACGGTATGCCGCTCCTGCGCTTTACGTTCGACTGGACTGACGATGACAAGCGGCGATACCGGTTCCTTGCCGAACGCTGCCTGGAGATCATACAGGAGATGGGCGCCGACCAGATCGCCTGGGTTCCGGAGCCTCCGGACTACAACATCACGGCTTACAAGAGCACACATATCACAGGCGGGGCGATTATGGGTTCCAACCCTGGGAATTCTGTGACCAGTAAATACGGCCAGGTCTGGGACACCCCGAACGTCTTCGTCACCGGAGCAGCTCTGTATCCTCAGAACCCGGGCAGCAATCCCACGAACACGCTCGCTGCACTCGCCTATATGACCGGCGACGCGCTGGTGGAGCGCTATTTTAAAGATCCCAACCGTTTGCTTGGTTGACGTTTATACGGCAGCGGCTCTCAACGGGGCCCCCGGCGTTCTTCCGGTTTTCGCTGTTTCTCTTCATACTGGACAATGCTGATGCGCCCATCGCTTTCCATGCGGGCCTGCTTGACTTTGCTGAAGTCATCCAGTCCGTGAACGCGGAGCTGGCTCATCAGCTCCTCCTCAGTGATCAATTCCTTGCGCATGTTCCGGCGCAGCAGCTTCCCTTCCTCGATCAGGGGTAGAGGCGGCGGCTCGACAAGACGATTGAACCATTCATACTGGAAGCTCAGCCAGTCCAGCGCGTAACTCCAGAAGATAATGGTGCTGACGAGCACGATCCCTGCGGGCACGGATCTGTACTCCCCGGCCATGGCATTCTGAGATGCATCGGCGATCAGGACGATCAATAGAAGATCCGTCATGCCAACACTGCCCGTTTGCCGCTTCAAAATGATGCGCAGCAGCACGAAAAGCGCGATATACATCACAGACCCGCGCAGGACGATCTCAAGCAGGGGGATGTCAGGCAGGAAAATCGATTGCCAGTCCATAAGGTTCTCCCGGTATAGCTTCGGATTGTGTCATTTGGTCAGGCAGAATATATTGTTTTCGAAGTGAAGTACTTTGAGGTGAATGGAAATAAGTATAGCACCAACAGATGATAAAAAAATCTGCCTCTGTAATGCGCTCGACAGGGGCAGATGGTTTCTGTTATTAGCCTGCATATCTGGTTTTTGGCACCGGGCTGCCTTACACGGTTGTCCCCTGTGTTCGTCCGATATTTTCCTTGGCTGTCCGGATGATGTAGTCGCGGACAGCATAGCCATCAAAACCTGCCTGTTCCATCCCCAGGATCACCGGGCCGACGACCGGCGGTCCATCGAGGCGGATCAGCTTTGCCCGCGGACAATGCTCAAGGACGAGTGTGCGCATTGGCTCCGCGACGATCTCTCCCGCATCGAAGACACTCCCCGATTGGACGATCTCGACCTGCTCATTCTCCATTCCGATCTGGCGGGCGACCGAAACGGCCAGCCAGCCCAGCTCCTCCCCTGACCAGCGGACAACTTCCAGCGCGGCCTGGTCGCCTGTGCGTGCTGCCTCCACGATCTGGATCGCCAGGTAAGGAAACAAGTGGTAATAATTGTTCGATAGGCCTTCCATCAGGTCCACTTCGTCCTTTGCGCCTGTAGCTTCCAGAAAGATATCCGTTAGCCGGGTCGGCGGGATGCGTTTGATCCAGGCATAATTGACGTATTGCCGGGCGCGGAAAACGATCTCGATCGCCCCGCCGAACTCGCCAAAATCCACTCCATTGCCGACCACGCGCCCCTCCTGTCCCTGCCTGCCGCGGCCCCGACAGTTCACTCCCGATCCGGCTGTGACATTGACCCCGATACCAGCTGTCGCACCTGCGAACAATCCATTCCAGCCATCGTTCACGACCTCCAACGGGCACGAGAGGCCCAGCGAGCGGACCGCCTGCAAATGAGCTTCCCGTTCGGATGGAAAATCGTATCCGGCCACCCCAAAACCGGCTCCCGCGATCTGTGCCGGCGACACACCGGCCATCTGGCATGCTGCCGCAAAAGACAGCCGCAGGACCTCGCCCAGCCGTTCATAACCCATCCCCTGATGGTTCCCGCCCCCTGACTTCCCAAACCCCAAACAGCGGCCGGCTGCATCGACGATCAACGCATGGGTTTTGGAGGAGCCAACATCGATTCCCAGGAAATAATTCATGAATTCTCCGATGTAAACATTGCAAGTTTCATGCGCCGGGTGCCATGTGATCTGCCGCGTTCCATTCTACCGGTGCAGGCTGTAGCAGGCCGCGCGCCTTAAATCCATCATCGATCATCATCTGGACGGCGGTCTGCAGCTCGATCTCCCCTCGCAAAGAGGGTTGGATCCGGGGAATATAGTCCCAAATTGCCGGCGGGAGGATGAACAGGATCGATGCTGCATATTGACTCATGAC
>DATAKV010000603.1:0-5846 GCA_036261375.1 Anaerolineales bacterium | reverse complement strand
TACGAGGCCGATACCCCCATGGCGGTAGCTATCAAGCACATCACCGACCCGGTCCCGCACATCCTGATTGCCAACCCCAAACTTCCATTCGGCATGGATGCCATTATCCAGAAGGCGATGGCGAAGGATAAAAATGACCGTTATTCTACGGCAGTGGAACTGGTTAATGCCCTGCGCGATCTGGGCCGCAGCATTCCTACACAGATGCAGGCCAAGATTCCTGTTCCTCAAGAGGAAACCGCGGTCAGCAGAAAGGCGGTCATCCCGCCAAGACGAGCGTTCAGCCCCATGCTGGTGATCGTTCCCGCGGTTGTGATGGCGGCTCTTGCCGGTGGGTTCTTTGTCTTTAATGGCCGCGACAACCAGGTCCCGACCGAAGCGCCCGTGATCGGCACATCCACCTCCGCGCCAATTCCCACGCAGACGCCTGTCCCAACCAGCCTTCCCACGGAGACGCCTGTCCCTGTCATGCCGACCGATGCGGCGCCTGTGCCAACGGAAACTCTATCTGCACCTCTCCTGCCGGTCCTCGGCGGGGCGGATAAGATCGCCTTCGTCGCCAACAACGAGGTCTGGCTGATGAACGTGGATGGCAGCGATCTCAGGCAGCTGACCACCGACGGCGCTGCCAAGAACGATCTGCAGTGGATCGACGCGAACACACTGCTGTTCCTGAGCGGCAAGATCATCAAATACTACAAGCTGGATATTGATTCCGTCGAAACACTGACCAGTTTCCCCTCGGCGGTTTCGCTGGATGCCTTCCAGGTCTCACACGATGGCAGCCAGGTGATCATTGCCATGAGCAACGAGGTGTTCGTGGTGCCGTTCGGTTTCGAGACCCTGGAAATCATCAGCACGCGCGGCAACCTGTTCGGCATGGAGGGGGCGTGCATCTTGCCCACCGGCCAGACCAAGGCGGCCCTGCAGGTGCAGGAAGCGCGCTGGTCTGCCGATGACAAACTAGTGGCCTGGCTTTTCAAAGGAGTAGATGCGGGGAACAGCTCTCTGCAGGCTGAGCAGGTCAGCGTGTTCGACATCTCAGCCTGTGTGCCCGAGACCATCGATCTGCTCGATAATTTCCCCGGCACGCGCTTCAACCCTGTCGGCTTCCAGAACCGTGAGATGCCCGACTTCGACTGGGATGGCGCCGATCTGTTCGTCTTCAACACCTCGCGGCGCAATAACGGCTGGGGCGAGCTCTACCTGTACAACTGGAAGACGCACAGAGCCAACCTGCTCAATCCCATCGAGCAGAAATGCTGCTACCGGGATGCCCGCTGGAGCCCTGACAGCACCTATCTGCTCTTCGCTTTCCAGGACTTCGGGCTGGGCGCTGAGGCGCCGACCCTTTTGTATTATGTTCCTTCAGGTGAATTGGGCACAGGTGCAAATTTCCAGCCCCTGCCTCTGGAACCTGGCTTCTTCAGGGATCCGAGAGAGGCGCCCCAGGCTGCCTTGCGGCCTGCAGAATAAAAACAGGTGGAGCATCAACGCTCCACCTGAATTTTTTTAATCAGGCCGGGACCCTGATAAACCAGTCCCGTATACACCTGGATGAGCGTGGCGCCGAGATCAAGGCGCTTTTTGGCATCCTCCGCGGTCATGATGCCGCCCACACTCACAACCGGGATTTTCCCATTGACTCGTTTCACAATTTGACAGAGCACTGCCTCGCTCCGCGCCCGCAGCGGACTCCCGCTCAAGCCTCCGGTTTCTCCCCGATGCTTTGACGTGAGTCCATCACGTGCCAGAGTGGTATTCGTGGCAATGATGCCGTCCATGCGGGTGCGCAGGATCACATCTACGGCGTCGTCGAGCTCGGATTCACTCAGGTCCGGGGCGAGCTTGACGAGGAGCGGGACGCGTTTGTTAAGCATTCTCTCTTCCATGCTCCGCTGGATATCCAGCTGGGAGAGCAGTCCCTCCAGGGCCGTGCGTCCCTGCAGCTGGCGCAGCCCGGCCGTATTTGGGGAGCTGATGTTGATGGCCAGGTACCCGGCATGCGGTGCGAAGATCTGCAGCAGGGAGAGATAATCGAGTATGGCCTGTTCGTTCGGTGTGTCCTTATTCTTGCCGATGTTGACGCCGATGACCGTTTTCGGCCGCAGGAACCTGCCTTTCTGTGCCTGCTGTAGATTCTCCAGCATGGACTCGGAGCCCATGCCGGGGAAACCCATACGGTTGATGATGGCCTGGTCATCCACAAGGCGGAACAGGCGCGGACGAGGGTTGCCGGGCTGCGGCCGGGGCGTAACCGTCCCCACTTCCACGTGACCAAACCCCAGGGCGGAGAGGCCGCGAATCGCCACGGCATCCTTATCGTAACCGGCAGCCAGCCCAACGGGATTCCTGAACGACAACCCAAATGCCTGGACCGGCCGGCTGGGTGCCCAATACAGGAGCTTAAGCAACAAGTAGGAAGGCGGGAACATGCCGGCCGTGCGTATCAATTGAAGGGTCAGCTGGTGTGCTGTTTCAGGGTCCAGGCGGAAGAGAAGGGAGCGGAGGAGTTTATACATGAGCAGATCGATTAATCGAATGTCGTGGGACGACCGGGGTCCTTCACGTGTGCGAACACTTCTTCGAGCATGCTTTCGCTGGTGCGGTAGAAGGATAACGGCGGCAGGCTATCGAGATCGAAGAAATCGACCGCCAGAGTCTCGTAACTGGTGCGCGGCTCGCCATCCAGGAGGCGGCAGAGGAAGATGATCTTGTAGGCGTGATAAAACTCCATGGGTTCGACGCGATTGGCGTCGAGGACCGCGACCACTTTTTCAGCCTTGACCCGGAATCCGCTCTCCTCCCAGACTTCCCGCTCGGCAACGGAAGCGGGCGCGTTCCCGAGATCTGCCCAGCCGCCGGGCATGGCCCAGCGGCCATCGGCCCGCTCCTGGATAAGGAGGATCCTTCCATCCTGAACTACCGCGCCGCGGACGTCGATCTTCGGGGTGATGTAGCCCGCCTGCATGGAGAAACTCTCCAGCGCGGACTCCCTTGCGGTCCCGGACTCGCTCTCGATGATCTCGGCGGTGATCTCCTGCAAACGCTTGTATCGCTGTATGTCGTACTCATTCCCGCTGTAGGTAATTCCCGACTGGCTGAGGGAGAAAATCTCGCGGGCCCAGGCAAGCCATTTTGGGGTGGTGGAACTCATGGCTTTCCCGCTCCTACGGTCTCGGTTCGGGCGAGGCGTGTCAGTGTTTCGATCATGGGCCGCACATAGCGCAGCCGTTTGCGTGTTTCCTCAAGGCTGTTTTCGCGCTCCTGTTTAAGCTCAGCGGTATCGCGCTTGAATAGGAACGGGTCCTCCCAGGAGAGCCAATCCACATCACGAGTTTTGACCTCCACCTGCATATAAAAGATCATTTCGGCGACCATGCTTAAGTCGGGGTTCTTTACGCGGGGCATGATCTCGCGCAATTGTCCTGCGGTTAGGGCAATATGACACCAGGCATAATCCAGGTCACGCCCGAAGAGGTTGCAGCCAACGGTTGTAACCATCCCTTCCAGCTCACGGTAATTTTGCGGATGTGTTTCCCAGGCCTTCTCCGAGCGCTGAAAGATGAGAGGTACATCCCGATTGCTCAGTGAGTCGACATCGGCCAGGAAGGCCTCCCGGTACTGTCCCTCCAGGGCAAAAGCAAGCCGGTCGACATAGGCTAGGTGGACAATGCGCTCCGGGTGCTCAGCCTGTGCGGCTCGCCAGTAGAGATAGGCAAAGTGCTCGCCGATCTGCATCTCACGGTCGACACGAAAAATTGTGAAAAAACTGTCAGCCTGAAGCTGTTCTATTTGCTCTCTATTTTTCAGCGTGGAAAGAGGCGGACAGATGTAGGCGTGATCGAAATAGCTTTTCAAGTCAGACAGGATGGCTTGCAGATGAGGGAACATCGTCCCGTCTGGGTCGGTAAAGGGGAAGGCAAGAACCGGTTTCACTCTTTTTTCTGTCCGCTCCTGACCAAAAAGTATTGGACGATCTCTTCCTCTGGGTGGGGCACGTTCATTAAGGCAAACATCGCTGCCAGCTCGCCGCGGTGGTGGGTGTTGTGGTTCGGCGGCTGGACCACCATCTGCCAGAGCGGCAGGGTGAACGTTTCGCCCTTGGGGTTGGTATAGGTGACTTCGCGCGACAGAGATTCTTCTGTCTGTTCGGCGAGATAAGCACGCATATTTTTCTCGACATCCAGCCAGTACTCACGAACCGAGGCGATCGTCGGGAAATCGTTTGGATCGAGGAAGCTTCCCTTTTCGCCGCGCCAGCGCTGGGGCCACATGCGCTCAGAGCTCATCATGTGCACAAACAAAGCGTGGACACTGTCCCAGCTGTGGCCCTGCCTGCGGAAGAGCTGTTCTTCGCTGAGTGTTTCGGCCACGGTCAGGTAACGCTTGTTTGCCCAGTAGTTGTAGTCGTATACGTTCTGGAGATACTCGGTCAGATGCATACAGCCTCCTTACTTCGAAAAGACCAGGCAGTAGCTGTGATTATAGCCGTAGCCATATTCGTCCCAGCAGATGATGGTTTCCCCCTCGAAGTGAAGGATCTGCGATACTTCGCGGGCGATGTCCCAGGCCAGCGTAGTCACCTCGCTGGCTTTCTTCAAATTCGAGGCTTCGATGACAAGATACCCAGACGGATTCATTCGTTGGGCGACCTGTGAAAATATATTCCTCATTTGCTCCAAATAAGATGGATAATCAAAGCCTTTTTGCCTGTAATCGACAAACGGATTCTCGGTGTCGCTCTGATTGGTGTACGGCGGGGAGGTGAGACAGAGATCGATGGGAGGCAGGTCGTATTGCGCCAGCAGGCGTGAATCGCCCTGGATCAATCGTTCCGGCTGAGCGAGCAGACCCTGCACGTAATCCGCTTTTGACTTGCTGTACTCTACCCCATAGCCCAACCGACCCAGCTCTTCGGCGATCAACAGGGTGGTCCCATACCCGGCAAACGGGTCGAAGACAACCTGTCCTTTTTCGGTGTAGGTATTGATGCAGAACTCCACAAAGCTATCCGCGCAGCGCACATCCTCGTGGCGGAACCTGGAAGGCAGGATATGCCTGTTGCCTCGCGGCAACTGCAGCCAGGTCTGCACCGGTTCGACGGGATTGACTTTTCGATTTGCACGGTTTGTGTATTTCAACCGTTCGGATAGCTCACCCGGCCCGCGTCTCTTCACACTGCCTCCATTTTGGTTTAAGGTTGAAGGTTCAAACGGTGACGATTAAACCTTCAACCTTAAACTCGACTCAGACTCCACGCTTTCCCTGTTTCAACATCTCGATCGTTTTGACGATCCGGTTCCGGCGGGTTTCCTCTTTTTTGGCTTCATTGATCCAGTTCACGTACTCCCGCCGGTGGGTATAGGAAAGCTTGTCGAAGAAGGCTTTGGCTTCCTTATTCTTTTTGAATTCACTCGCCAGATCCTTGGGAACTTCGACCACGCGTGGCTCGGTATCCGGCTCGACGGTGATGGCGATCTCGTCCCCGAACGTTTTGCCGATCTGTTCGCGGATGCCCTTGAGGATGATCAGGATATGCTGGTCGCCGCCCATGCGGGATAGGATGCCGCGATACGGGACGCCCTCGATCACAGCCCGGACCTTCGGTTTCTTCGCGCCGAAGACCTTTTCCACATCGAAAGGGATGTCGACGAATGCGCCGCCTCCGCCTGCGTTCTGGATAACGGCAGTGAAAGTCTGTTTTTGGGTCATAGTTTGCTCCTTTCCTTCAAATTCCTCGGAACAAGATTCTTTCCGCCGATCCAGGCGCCGACCATGGTGCCCAGGATCGAGAGCAGGAAGCTGGTCAGGATGGCGGTCTCGAAGCGGCCCATGGTCAGGGC
>DATAKV010000600.1:0-2499 GCA_036261375.1 Anaerolineales bacterium | reverse complement strand
AACCTGCAGGATGGAACACCTTATCTTGCTGAGGGCGAAGTGGCCACAGACCAGCAGGTCTGGTACCTGCCGCAGCTGCTCGAAGGCATGGAAGGCCAGAGCGTTCCGCAATAGATTGAATGTCGCGGGGGAAGGTGTATGCCTTCCCCCGTTTTTTTTATCACATCGACCGCCACACTGATGAGGATCTCTTATGAAGGTAGAACTGCGTGATATACACAAACACTTCGGTAAAGTCCACGCCAATGCCGGGATCAATCTGGAGATTCCGTCCGGTACGATCCAGGGCATCCTGGGTGAGAACGGGGCGGGCAAGAGCACTCTGATGAAGATCCTGTCCGGGTTTATCCGGGCTGACAGCGGTGAGATCCTGCTCGACGGCAAGCCGGTCGTTATCTCTTCGCCTGCGGACGCCATCAAACACGGTATCGGTATGCTG
The DNA here is from genome assembly GCA_036261375.1 of Anaerolineales bacterium. GTDB lineage: Bacteria > Chloroflexota > Anaerolineae > Anaerolineales > Villigracilaceae > Defluviilinea. The sequence goes on along the minus strand of DATAKV010000600.1, from coordinate 2,060 downwards.
CATCAAGACCCGCTCGACTTCCCGCCCATGCGCGTGCTCGACAACTTCATGCTCGGACATGGTGGCGGCCTCTTCTTGAATCATTCGACGGTTGCCCGCGAATTCAAGGAGCTGGCTGAGCGCCTGGAATTCGCAATCGACTCCGAAGCCTATGTGGACTCGCTGACTGTGGGGGAGAGGCAGCAGCTCGAGATCATGCGCCTGCTCTGGCTGGGGGCGCGCGTCCTCATCCTCGACGAGCCAACCACCGGGATCAGCGCCACGCAGAAGGAAAAACTGTTCCTGACCCTGATGAACAAGCTGGCCATCCAGGGCATGACCATCCTGTACGTCTCGCACAAGCTGGAGGACGTGGAGATCCTGAGCGATTCCATCGCCGTGTTCCGCCAGGGCAAACTGGTCGGAGAGCAGAAGAGACCCTTCGACACTGACAAGCTGGTGGAGATGATGTTTGGCAAGAACATCTCGGCCGGCGCCCGCCAGGATATGGCTCAGGAAGAATGTGTGCTCAGCCTCAGTCATGTATCCATCGAGGATGCCCGCCTGAAGATCGCCGATGTGAATCTCGAGGTTCGCGCCGGTGAAGTCATCGGTATTGCGGGCATGGAAGGCAGTGGCCAGGGATTGTTCCTGAGGTCGTGTGCAGGGCTGATCCGGCCTGTAGCGGGTCACCTGGAACTGCTGGGACACAACCTGACAGGCAAGTCTTATCATGTGTATAAGCGGAACGGCGTCGAATTTTTGCCTGCCGCTCGATTGGAGGAGGCGCTCGTCCCCGGACTCTCCCTGACCGATCACTTTGTGCTGGCTGAGGAGCCAAAAGGCGTTTTCATCAATCGCGAGGCTGGCGTCAGGCTCGCCCAGGAGCGGATCGCCGCATACAATATCAAAGGCACGCCGGTCAGCCCGGTCGAATCGCTTTCGGGCGGGAATCAGCAGCGGGCGCTCCTGTCTCTGCTGCGCTCACCCCTTTCCCTGGTGTTGATCGAGCATCCGACGCGCGGCCTGGATATCGAATCGGTCATCTACATCTGGGGCAAGTTGAAGGAACGCTGCAAACAGGGCGCCTCGATCATTTTTATTTCGTCGGATCTCGATGAGATCCTGCAATACAGCGATCGCGTCCTGGTCTTCTTTAGCGGCAAGGTGTCGCCGCCGCTGGATGCATCCAAAACGAACGTGGAGCAGCTCGGTCAATTGATCGGCGGCAAAGGCTGGGATGAAATTTCCCCATCGCGAGGCAATCATGCTTAGGAATAACCGTCTGGTGAATATCGGTTTCCAGCTTGTGGCCCTGCTCCTCGCATTGGGCTTTACCACGTTGATCCTGTGGGCAGCCGGTGCTCCGCCGCTGGAAGCCTATAAGAACATTATCCTGGGCTCGCTGAGCTCGTTCAAGAAATTCTCAGACGTGCTGGTCTCCTGGGTTCCGCTGATCCTGGTCAGCGCCGGGCTGCTGGTGACTTTTGCAGCCGGCCTGTGGAACATCGGCGTGGAGGGACAGATCACCCTCGGTGCCATCACCACCACCTGGGCGCTGCGCGTGCTTCAGGACAGCAGCCTTCCCCCGGCCCTGATCCTGTTCCTGGCCATTCTGGCCGGGATGGCCGGCGGCGCGCTGTGGGCGGCCCTGGCAGGTGCGCTCAAGACCTTTGGCGGTGTCAACGAGATCTTTGGCGGCCTCGGCCTGAACTTCGTCGCCACCGCGCTGACCATCTACTTCATCTTTGGTCCCTGGAAGCGGCCCGGTGTGGCCTCGATGAGCGGTACGGAACCATTCCCGGATGCGCTTCACCTGGCCCTCTTCCCGGACCTGCGGCTCAGCCCCTGGGCGCTGGTGATCGCGATTGCATCGATCATCGTTGTGTATTTCCTTTTACAGGGAACCTATTTCGGACTCCGCCTGAAAGCGGTCGGCCGAAATTTCCGGGCCGCCTATCTTCTGGGAATCCCCACCTGGCAATACATGATGCTCTCGTTCATGATCTGCGGCGCGCTGGCGGGAATTGCCGGAGCCATGCAGGTGACGGCCGTATATTACCGTCTGATTCCTTCGATCT
>DATAKV010000595.1:0-2889 GCA_036261375.1 Anaerolineales bacterium | reverse complement strand
GCCTTACTTTACTCCCCCTTGCCATTTTTGTGTGAAGCTATGTACCTCTGCTCAATCGACCCGATCCTGCCATACGGAGCATTTCCGGGGAGCTTTTAGATTCAGTGATAGGCCGGCCTGGCATTATCTATTCCTGTATTTCCTAGTTACAAATGGAGCTGCCACCATGACCATCAAAAAGACCCAGCCGGAGGGACATAGCTCCCTTGCCGTTCCAGCCGGGGTCGGCGAGGGCATGGAAGTGGGGGTACCTGGCGGTGGCATGGAAGGCTCAGTACCAGGCAGCGTAGATGAGATCGTCACTGTGGGGCTCACCGCAACAGGCTCCAAGCCAAGGATGGAAACAAAACGCAACCGGACCCGCGCCTGGGCGCGAGTGGTGTTATCGCCCACAAAAAGAAAATTGGGTGTCTCGTATGGATCCGGAAAGCCGGTGAAGGCACTGTACTCGCGCAAGGGACCGGTAAGGATTGTTTCTCCATTGGCAGCCAATGTGTAGGCATCCCTCATTACCGTCACCTGGTACTCTGTCAAACCGGAGGATACTGGAAAAGGAACACCTTCAGCACGGGTAAACAACCCGCCTGTGCGTTCGTCAGCCTGCGCCCAAATCTGATCCTCCCAGAAGCCCAGCTCGATCCCTCTGCCATCCTGGCCGAGAACGATAAAACTGAACCCGGCCCGGTGATCGCTCGTATGAGTTTCATCTTCTACCTGCACGGTGAAATAGACTTGAAAACCCGCTGCCCTGTCCAGGATGGGAAAGCCCGGTGAAGCGGCTGCCGTGGCTACCCATCCGGCATAGGTATCGCTGCCTGCTGCCGTTGTGTCCAGAACGGTCGTGCCATCGGTATAGCTTAAGGATGCTGTATTTTGAGGGAAATCGAGAAACCCCAGCAGAGGTGCACTGGGGATGTCGCCAGAGGCAGCATCGTACAGGATCAGTGTTTTCGTAGTGGGGATTGGAGCAGCACGGGCGCCATCGGGGTTAACGGAAAATGGAGTCAACCCCAGGATCAGCACGGCGACCATGAAAGGAAGGAAGCGACGCCCACGAGCCGTCAACTTCAAACCCTCCCTTGCTCGGTCAGCGAATAGGAACCTGCCTGGATCGTGATCACAAGTAAAACCAAGACCAGTACAATCACACCCGGCATCCATCCGCTCATTAGGCTGACTACGAGCCCCAGGCCCACCAGGACTGCCAGAAATGCCAGTGAGCGATTGTTGTTCGCAAGCCACCCCTTCGGATGTCTCCACTTCCTGATCCCATACAGGCCCCAGCCCCATCCGAGGAGACTCAAACCGATTAGAGCAGGCAGGATCACCCTTCCATGGCCGGGCAGGTCGAGGATATAGATGCCACAGGTTGTTTCCCGGCTCGGAAGAGGGTAAGCGGCATACACAATTGCCTTGGCTAAGATAAAGTGCTTCAAGTCGATATTCCCGGGGCCGACTTCCCATTCCAGCTTTTTCGACTCTCCGGACGCCAGCTGGACATACTCCACAGACTCGCTGTATACAAGCGGTGTGCTGATCATTGTTCTGACTGCCGGTCGAATGGGACCGTTCGTTGTGTTGGAGATATTCAAGGCGATCCTGCTCGTCTCTTCCCTGGTCATCCAGGCGGGACAGCTGAAACCGCCAAGCCCTGAGTCGGCAAGACGGCTGAATCCATAAGACGCCGCCTCCATATCTGCCCACGTGACTGTAAGGATTAGGAACAAACCTACGCCACTCCGATCACATACGACAGAAACGAAAAAAAGAGCTGGCTACTCTTCATGACGAACATGCCCATTTTACAGGACGATTATAGCGTTGTCCCACCCGGGCAACCCGCCTCTCCAGAACGGTTATTTCAACAGCTCCAGGAGACCGGTCGGGTACAGGATGGACTTCCCTGCGCCAAATTCATCGATGGGCTTCCAGACGGCCCTGAATGTGGAATCGATATCCATTTCCCGTCCGAGGATCTCGGGCTTCTCGTACAACTCAGAATTCTTCAACACACCGTCGTAGATCCGGATGATCTCATGTCCCGGGGTTCCGTTGAACACATAGACATTTTCCAGAGTTCCGAGGTACTTCAACTCACAGACTTCAGCGCCGATCTCCTCCCTTAATTCTCTACGGATGGTTTGTTCGCTGTATTCGCCAAACTCGATCCCTCCCCCCAGCGGACGATAGAAGTGTTCGTGCTTAACCGGGTCATATCCTTCTGCAACCAGGATACGGTCATTCTTCCGGAAGATGCAAATGGCAAGCGGGCGGATTTGATTCATAGTGACCCTCAAAAAAGGAGAGCGAGACCATGGTCTCGCTCTACAGAGTGATCAGTTCAGGCTGGTTTTGCAGATTTGCCTGCATGGACCATGGTCCCGTCCAGGTGATGGTGACCGGCAGGATCCTGCCTTTCAGGTTTTCGTCCGATTCGACGAAGACCAGCTTGTTTGTGGGTGTGCGTCCCTTCCAGCGGTTTTTGACCTTCTCTTCAAACAGCACTTCAACCGTCTCGCCGAGGTATTTCTTGTTGATCTCGGCCACAACCTGTTCCTGCAGATCCTCAAGCATGCGGAACCGGCGCATTTTTTCCTCGTCACTCACATTGTCGATCATACGGCGGGTGGCGACGGTCCCTTCACGGGAGGAGTAGCGCGCCAGGTGGGCCACGTCCAGCCTCAGGTCGGCCAGGACACGGTAGGTCTCCATGAACTGTTCCTCGGTCTCGCCGGGGAACCCGACGATGATATCGGTGGCGATGGAACAATCGGGGATCTTCCTGCGGATCGTTTCGATGAGATCGCGGTATTCCTGCTGGGTGTAGCCGCGCTTCATATTAGCTAAAACTTCGTCATCCCCGGCCCGGATCGGCACTTCGATGTGCGG
>DATAKV010000571.1:0-3585 GCA_036261375.1 Anaerolineales bacterium | reverse complement strand
ATGGAGAAATTGTCTCCCTGCTGCCCGGCTCGGGTGCAGTCCTGATTGCACCCACTACGCCCACGATAATCACCGTCTACGCGACGATTACGGATGCAACGCCTGGCCAGTGGACATACATCAACCGGCAGTGCATTGTATCTCTGCCAAACATCCTCGAAGGCTGAAGCTCCCAATTGCATGTATAAAATAAACCGCATCCATACAGATGCGGTTTACTATCCGTTGATTACTGCCTACTGACCACTACATATTGGCAACCGCTTAATCGATCCTCCCCGTCAGCGACGAGAGCTTCAATTCGCCGATCGCCTTGGTGATCTGGATGTCGCGCGGGCAGGCGTTCGTACAGTTATAGATGGTATGGCAGCGCGCCAGTCCGTCTGTTTCGCTGAGGACGTGCATGCGCTCGGCAGCACCCTCGTCGCGGCTGTCGTAGATAAAGCGGTGGGCCGTCACAAGCGCAGCAGGACCGTAATATTCCTCATTTGCCCAGTACGACGGGCAGGAGGTGGTACAGGCCGCGCACAGGATGCATTTGGTTGTGTCGTCGAAGCGGGCGCGCTGCTCAGGGGACTGCAGGCGCTCCCGCCCATCGGCAGGGAGGGGTGAATCGTTGATCAGGTACGGGAGCATCTTCTTGTAGTTGTCGAAGAACGGGTCCATATCCACGATCAGGTCCTTGACCACTTTCAAGCCAAGGATTGGCTCGACCGTGATCGTGGAGCCCACATCCCGCACCAGCGCCTTGCAGGCCAGCATGTTCCTACCGTTGATGCGCATCGCGTCCGAGCCGCACACGCCGTGGGCACAGGAGCGCCGGAATGAGAGCGAGCCATCCTTGTAGCCCTTCACATGCTCCAACAGGTCGAGGATGCGGTCGGTCTCCTCGCCTTCGATGACATAGGTTTCATAGTGGAATTGCTTGTCCACTTCAGGGTTATAGCGGAACACTTTTAGAGTGATTTCCATTCTCACTATTCTCCAATCTCTACTCTCAATTCTCTAACCGTTAATAAACTCTTGCCTTAGGCTGGTATCTGGTGATTACGACCGGCTTGTATTCGATCTTCACCTTTCCATTTTCCTTGCAGGCCAGTGTGTGTTTAAGCCAGTTCGTATCATCTCGTTCGGGATAGTCCTCGCGCGTATGCCCGCCCCGGGACTCGGTGCGGTTCAGGGCGCAGACTGCCACCAGCTCGGCCACTTCCAGCATGTTGCCCAGCTCCCAGGCATTGAGCAGCTCGGTGTTGAAGATCTTCCCGGTGTCACTGACGCTCACATGCCTGTAGCGTTCCTTTAGCTCCTGGATCTTGTCGATCGCCGATTCCATGATCGCACCCGAGCGATAGATACCCACATCTTCGAACATGACCTTCTTCATCTCGGTCGTGATATCGAAGGCATTCTCGTTGCCGGAGCCGTTGCGCAGCGAGTCGAACTGTGACCGCGCTTCTGCTTCAGCGTCAACGGGCAGCTTCTCGAAATCGACGCCGTTCGCATACTCCGCGGCTTTGAGGCCGGCGTGCTTGCCGAACACCACCAGGTCGAGCAGGGAATTAGTCCCCAGCCGGTTCGCCCCGTGGACGGAGACACAGGCACACTCGCCCGCCGCATACAGTCCCGGGAAGGCCGTGTTGCGGCTGTCGATGATCACTTCGCCGAACTTATTGGTGGGGATGCCGCCCATCGTGTAATGCGCCGTCGGCTGGATGGGCATCATTTGGGTGATCGGATCCACACCCAGGTAGACGCGGCAGAAATCGATGATATCGGGCAGCTTGGCCAGCACCTGTTCGCCCGTGATCGTGTACGGGCTGCCATCCGTGTTGGTGCGCCCGTCCATGGCCGCGTATTTGATCACAGACTCGGGGCGCACATCCAGATAGACGTAATTCTTTCCATTGACGCCGCGGCCCTCACGGATCTCGGTATAGATGGCTCGGGAGACCACGTCGCGTGACGCCAGGTCCTTGACGGTCGGCGCGTACTTCGGCATGAAGCGCTCACCGCTGCCGTTGATCAGTACACCGCCTTCACCGCGCACACCTTCGGTGATGAGGATGCCTAGTTTGTAGATGCCGGTCGGGTGGAACTGGAAGAATTCCATATCCTCGAGCGGCAGGCCGCGCCGCAGCAGGACCGCCGCGCCGTCGCCGGTGTAGGCATAGGCATTGGATGTCACTTCGAAGATGCGGCCGTGCCCGCCGGTGGCAAAGATGACCGCTTTGGCATGGAAGGTGTGCAGCTCGCCGGTGGCAAGCTCCACGGCCACCACGCCGGCTGCCTTGCCATTGACAATGATAAAGTCCAGCACCTGGAATTCGTCAAAGAAATTGACCTTGTTCTTCAGGCACTGCTGGTACAGAGTCTGCAGGATCATATGCCCTGTGCGGTCCGCGGCGTGACAGGCGCGCCGGACGGGTTTGCCGGTCTCGTTGTTGGTGTGCCCGCCGAACGGGCGCTGGGAGATGCGTCCTTCGGGTGTGCGGTCAAAGGGCAGCCCCATGTGCTCCAGCTCGAGAACCGCGTCGATGGCTTCGCTGGTCATGAACTCGATCGCATCCTGGTCGCCCAGGTAATCGGAACCCTTGACCGTGTCATACGTATGCCACTCGGGCCGGTCTTCTTCATAATTGCCCAGGGCTGCACTGATGCCTCCCTGTGCCGCGCCTGTGTGTGAGCGTGTCGGATACAGCTTACTGATGACCGCCGTCCTGGCGCCGCGCGAGGCATACAGCCCCGCCATTAAGCCCGCGCCGCCTGCGCCGACAACCACTACGTCAAATTGATGTACATTATTCATAGATTTATGATCCTGCCGGGAAAAGGAAATCCTGCCATAGAATATACAAGCCCATCAGGCTCATGGAGATCATCATCGCGATACTCAACCAGCGGACGATCAGGCGCCCGCGGCTGGAGGTGATGTAATCGTCTGCGATCACCACCAGTCCATGCACGCCGTGGGCTACCGCCACCAGCAGCAGCAGGCTGGCCACCACTCCCCAGAATGGGGTTGCCCAGGGTTCGAGCGCGGGCACATCCGTGCTCTGGACGTGGTTGGGATTGGGCATGAAACCCCAGCGCAGGATATCTGCGAAACTCATTTGATTACGCGCACCCATGATCAGGGCGCCAATCACGGCAATGAGAATAAGCCCATAGATCGCCAGCGCGGAGAGACGTGTGAACAGCCACATAAACATCTCGAAGTTAAGGCCGCGCTTTGTCAGAGGAAGGGTTCGTGGTTTGGTCGCCATCCTAGCCTCCAAAGGCCGAGCGGAGAATCGCATAGGCCGCAATGCCAAAGATCGGAAGGAAGACTGCCCACTGCAGCCAGACGGCTTCCTCCTGGTGTTCCCACAGCCGGGGCCACAGGTCGAGAAGCGTGATCCGCAGCCCGTTGATCGCATGGAAAAGGGCCGAGAAGAACACAAAGATCTGGAAGAACCAGTTCTCATAGATGCCGTTCAAGAAGCCCCCGATCTCGCCTCCAAAAAAGGATGCTATGATATGCATGGTGACAAAGATTGCCATGCCCAATCCGCCGACACGGTGCAGGACAAAAGACAGCTGCCCGCC